>JASFFN010000342.1:0-3587 GCA_050124275.1 Roseobacter sp.
CGGTATCCTCGCCCTTCAACAAGACAATGCAACCGGCGCGGGCCGCCGCCTCTCTTGCCACGTCGATTTTTGAGCGCGTGCCCCGCGCGTTCCTCGCCAGATCCGGAAAAAGCCGTGCGAACTCCCCCTCGTGCGGTGTCAGGATGGTGCGCGCATGCGCCGCCGAAAACAGTCTTTCCGGCATATCGGCAAAACTGCCAAGCGCATCCGCGTCCAGAACGACAGCCGGATGACGCGCCTCTTCATGTCCGGCACGGCGCGCCAGCACCTCCAATACGCGCTCTTGAGTCATTTCCGAAACGCGCATGCCCGGCCCGAGGCAAAACGCCGTGACACGATCATCCGCAACGTCATCAAGAGGCGCGTCGTCGCGCAACGCACGCAACATCACCGCATCAAGATGGCACGCGTTTTCCTGCAGCGCGGCAGGCGGGCAAAGCACTGTGACCAGCCCTGCCCCGGCGCGCAATGCAGACCGGGCCGCAAGTCGCCCTGCACCACCGCGCCCGACACCACCGGCAAACACCATGCAGTGCCCGTGTTGATACTTGTGGCCGCCGGCGCGCCCCTTTCCAATCAATCTCATGGGCCACTGCGAGAGACGGCGCCCGTTGAAATCCGGCGCCACCAACCGGACCCGCTCCGGGTCCGGCCGATGCATAAGAGACACGCGTTCCCGCGCGTCCCCCATGAGACCGATGTCAGCAACGCGCAGCGCACCGCACAGTAGTGGCCCCATACCGAGGTAATGCCCGGGTTTGGGCGTGTGGAAGGTCACGGTGAGGTCTGCGGAATTCAGGGGGGCTGGCCATGGACCAGAGCCATCGGTGCCCGGTTCGCCTTCAAGCGGTACATGTCCGTTGTCCAGATTCAGTCCCGAGGGACAATCCACGGCAACACGTTTGATCTGCGTCGCATTCCGCCACGCCGTGACCATGGCGCGGTCAAGCACGGCAGCGACCTCAACGGGAAGGGGACGCGTCAGGCCGATACCGAATACGGCATCGACAATGATATCGGGGCGACCGCCGGATTTTATCGCCCCGAGATCCCAGGCACCGACGGTATGCCGAGCGGCCCAACGGTCATGATTGGTTTTTGCGTCTGGCGGCAGTCTGGACGGATCACCGTACAGGAAGACGTGCACATGCCAGCCTCTCTCACTCAACAGGCGCGCAATGACAAATCCGTCACCGCCGTTGTTTCCCGGACCGCTCAATACAAGCGCCTTGTGCCCACCTTCAGCCAATTCGGGCCAATGTCGGAGCATCGCGTCGACCACCCCCTGCCCGGCGCGCTCCATCAACTGGACGCCGGTGACTGCACCCGAGTCGATCTCGGCGGCTTCGAGCGCGCGCATTTGGTCAGAAGTCAGTAGTTCGGTCACCTGGACGAACTCCTCGATTCAATTTCGCCTGTATTTTAGGCACATTGCCCGTTTTATTGGCGCATATACCGCATTTTGACCCGCTTGCCCCCCGCGTACCTTCGCTACGCATGGACCCTCGTAACCCAAGATGATCTCACCTTCGAGGAAACCGGCAAGGGAGGCCCCCATGAAAAAGATTGAGGCAGTTATTAAGCCTTTCAAGTTGGATGAAGTCAAAGAAGCTTTACAGGAAGTTGGCGTTCAGGGGCTTTCCGTGATCGAAGTGAAAGGCTTTGGCCGTCAGAAAGGCCATACCGAACTCTACCGGGGTGCGGAGTATGTCGTGGATTTCCTGCCCAAGGTCAAAATCGAAATCGTACTCGACGACGAGATGGTCGACTCCGCCTTGGAGGCAATCATTTCGGCTGCAAAGACAGAGAAAATCGGGGACGGAAAGATCTTCGTCACACCGGTCGAACAGGCAATCCGCATCCGCACGGGAGAAACAGGGTCCGACGCGCTCTGACACCATTCCCCACCGAACTTTCATTCCAAACAAGAGGGATATCCGAGAATGAGCAAAGAACTACTGAAGATGATAGCAGATGAAGGCGTCGAATATGTCGACATCCGCTTTACCGACCCGCGCGGCAAGCTGCAGCACGTGACGGTGATGTCTGATCAGGTCGACGAAGATTTTCTTGAAGAGGGATTCATGTTCGACGGATCATCCATCGCCGGTTGGAAATCGATCGAAGCGTCCGACATGAAGCTGATGCCCGACGTCGACAGCGCCTATATCGATCCGTTCTACGCGGAAAAGACCGTTTGTCTGCACTGTTCCATCGTCGAGCCTGACACCGGCGAAGCCTATGAGCGCGACCCGCGTTCCACCGCTCAGAAGGCGGAGGCTTATCTCAAGTCGTCCGGCATCGGCGATGTGGCCTACTTCGGCCCGGAAGCGGAATTCTTTCTCTTTGACAGCGTCAAATATTGCAATCAGATCAACAAGGTGTCGTACGAAGTTGATGCAGTTGATGCCTCGTGGAACACCGACACCGACTACGAGATGGGCAACATGGGCCATCGCCCCGGGGTCAAGGGCGGTTACTTCCCGGTCAACCCTACCGACGAAAGCCAGGATCTGCGGTCCGAGATGCTGTCCACCATGAAGCGTCTGGGCATGAAGGTTGACAAGCATCACCACGAAGTGGCGTCCTGTCAGCACGAATTGGGTCTCATCTTTGACACGTTGACCAAGCAGGCGGACGAACTGCAGAAATACAAGTACGTCATCCATAACGTCGCACATGCCTACGGCAAATCCGCGACTTTCATGCCGAAACCGATTTACGGAGACAACGGCACCGGCATGCACTGCAACATGTCGATCTGGAAAGACGGCAAGCCGCTCTTTGCGGGCGACAAATATGCGGACCTGAGCCAGGAAGCGCTGTACTTCATCGGCGGCATCCTGAAGCACGCGCAGGCGCTCAACGCCTTCACCAACCCGTCGACAAACAGCTACAAGCGCCTGATCCCGGGGTTTGAAGCACCTGTTCTGCGCGCCTACTCTGCCCGCAACCGGTCCGGGTGCGTGCGTATTCCGTGGACGGAGAGCCCGAAAGCGAAGCGTGTCGAAGCGCGTTTCCCCGACCCGAGCGCCAACCCGTACCTCTGCTTTGCAGCGCTGCTGATGGCGGGTCTCGACGGGATCACCAACAAGATCGATCCGGGCGAAGCCATGGACAAGAACCTCTACGATCTGCCTGCCGAGGAACTGGCCGGTATTCCGACGGTTTGCGGGTCCCTGCGCGAAGCGATCGGCGCGCTGGAGGCCGACATGGACTTCCTGCTGGCCGGCGACGTTTTCACCAAGGACCAGATCGAAGGCTACATCGAACTCAAGATGGAAGAGATCGAAACCTACGAGCACACGCCGCACCCGGTCGAGTTCGGGATGTACTACAGCTGCTAAGCGGCAGTAACCCGGCTCATGAGCAGAACCGGGCCATAGCAAAAGAAGATGTCAGGCGCCCACTCCGGGCGCCTGATTGATTCAAAAACGCCTTTTTGCCTTCACGCCGCCGTTATTTTTCGGACACGCTTTATATGCACGCTCTGCGCGAATTCGGGTTTTCGAGGGCGGAGCCATGACCGTAATACCCCCTGATGTCGATGCGGCGCTCTTGTATCGCGCAATACCGCAGGTTGATTT
>JASFFN010000343.1:0-3577 GCA_050124275.1 Roseobacter sp.
GATGATTTTCTCGCGGGCGGCTGCAACGGCCGTCGTGCGTTCCTGCTTGTCCGTGATCGCGAAAGCGGCGCGCATGTCTTCTTCGCCGGCGGCTTTTACCGCGCCGGAAAGTTCGGAGTAATCCGCAGGCGCGAAGTCAAACGGTTCCTTCGCCGCTTCTTCGGCGAGGCTGACGATCAGGTCGATCACCGGCTGAATGCTGTCGTGCGCGAATTTCACCGCGCCGAGCATTTCGGCTTCGGACAGCTCGTAGGCTTCGGATTCGACCATCATGACCGCTTCCTTGGTGCCCGCCACAACGAGATCGAGGCGCTGGTCGGGATTTATCCGCAGGTCCTGCATGTCGTCCACCGTCGGGTTGAGAACATACTCGCCATCTTCGAAACCAACCCGTGCGCCCGCGATCGGGCCCATGAAAGGCGCACCTGAAATGGTGAGCGCGGCAGAGGCCGCGATCATTGCCACGATATCCGGATCATTGACCAGATCGTGAGACAGAACGGTACACATTACCAGCACTTCATTCTTGAATCCGGGCGCGAACAGCGGGCGGATCGGACGGTCGATCAGACGTGCCGTCAGCGTTTCCTTTTCGGTCGGACGCGCCTCGCGCTTGAAGAAACCACCGGGAACTTTGCCGGCGGCGTAGTATTTTTCCTGGTAGTGGACGGTCAGCGGAAAGAAATCCTGACCGGGCTTTTGTTTCTTTGCGAAGGTGACGTTTGCCATGACGCTGGTTTCGCCCAGCGTTGCAATCACCGACCCGTCCGCCTGACGGGCAACTTTTCCTGTTTCCAGCGTGAGCGTTTCCTCGCCCCACTGCATCGATTTTTTCGTTTCGTTAAACATCTACGTTTCCTGTGTTGGCCCCACGGGCCATTGCATAGGGGGCGAATTCCCCCTGACCTCGGTATCTTCTTTGTCAGGCGCTGAGGTCCGGGCGCCGGCTTTCAGATTGCGCGTAGGTACACGAGATCAGCGCGATTGGAAAGGGATGGATTGGTATCCGCGCCGGCGCATCTGGTGGCAGCTCGCCTGCCTCTTGCAGGTTGCGCCATGCCTGCAGTTTTCGCTGCCGGCCTGTGTCCCGGCGGGCCGGACCGCGGACAGCGATGCTCGATAAGTTTCGAACCAACGAGTGAGATTTCGGTGAGCGGCCTTGGACTGCCGTTGTCGCCGGGCGCGACCGTCTGCTTGCGTCAGGCCTGCGCCAGAGCGGCGAGGGCCACGACCAGCAGCATGGACAGCGCCATGGCGATATTGATCGTGCGTTGGGTGCGGTGCGGCAGATCCATGCGGCGCAGGCTGATCCCCATCCAGAGCCACGCGAAATGTATCGGTATCCAGATCACGTTCAGAATTATGAATTTGAGGGCAACTTCAACCGGATAGTTCTGCGGCAGAAAGCCGAACCCGGTAAAGAGCGCCGTGTTCACCGCATAGGCCTTGGGATTGATGGCCTGCAACAGGATACCGCCTGTAATGCCGGGCGGGTGTTGCCGCTCGATAAAGGCGATTTTGCTGCCGGCCAGTGCGATACGAAGGGCCAGATAGGTCAGGTAACAGATCGACGCGATAAACAGCGCCATACGCAAACGATCGTTTGCAAACAGGATGGCGGTCAATCCGCTCACCACTGCGATACAGACCATATTTGTCCCTATAAAGAGTCCTGCGACATATCGCGCGCCAGCACGCGCGCCAAAGGCTGCGCCTACCCCGGCGGTCGACAATACGCCGGGACCAGGTGTTATGATGAGCAAAAAGACAGCAATGGCGAAGGTGAGCATGCGCGCACTCAAGCAGGTGCATGTCGCGGCGGCAAGGCTGTTTCAGTTTGGACAGGGCGCGGACAGCACTCTCACCGTTGACGGCAATGCTCGCGAATTTTCACTACGGACCTTGCCTGACGGTCAAAACCGAATCCAGACATGCAGGCGTTCGTCATGGATGTGTGCCGAACCGCGCTGCATCTTCCGGCGAAGAAACCCAACGACAGTCTGATGCGTGCAGCGATTGACGCTGTTGTCACGGCAAAAGAAAACCGCGCCGGCATGGCGCGGTTTCGGATGATTTTTATAAATTGTGATGGATCAGCGACGCAGGCCGAGACGCTCGATCAGCGACTGGTAGCGGGCCTCGTCCTTTTTCTTCACGTAGTCGAGAAGTTTGCGGCGTGTCGCCACCATCTTCAGCAGCCCGCGGCGGCCGTGGTTGTCTTTCGTGTGCGTCTTGAAATGCTCTGTCAGGGTCGCAATGCGCGAGGACAAAATGGCAACCTGAACTTCTGGCGAACCGGTGTCGCCCTCTTTGGTCGCAAAGTCCTTCAATACGCGTGCTTTTTCTTCAGCAGTAATCGACATCGGGGTCTCCTGTATAAAAGGTTTCGGTAAGGCTCAGGCCGGGATGTCGTCCAGCGCGGGCCCATGGAGGAATCCGGTCAGAATGAATTCTTTCCAGAGATGCGCGCGTATAAGCGTCAAAGATGAGTTTGGCAAACCCTGAATCGCTTTTCCGGACCAAAAAAGTCAAACGGGTTCTGGTTCCGGCTCCAGTCCGACGATCAGGGCAGAGCTGAGAGGGATCACGGTGAGGTCCGCAACGGTCAAGTTCGGATCGCCGTAGACTTCCGCGACACTTTTCCCATTCATCAGCACGTGTTTCACTTCTTCATCGAAGGGATCGCTCTCGACGGAAACCTCAGGTTCCTTAGCGTCAGCCTCAAGATCGTCCCAAACCAGCATCAAGCTTTCGCTGGTATGCTGATAATCGAGGACCTCCGCAGGCGCTCCACGCATGATCCAGTCGCCGAGAGCTTCCTTTCCCGGATTTGCTTCGGTGGTCTGCGGCGGAAAGGGATCGTCAATTTCGACACCGGCGTCAGCTTGAAAAGCCCAAAGATCATCAAGGTCGACAGCGTTTCGGCCCGTCACCGAAAATAGGTGAGCAGGTTCGTCGAGCGTTTCGTGCTCTGCTTCCGCACATACAGTATTGATCTGCGAGAAAGCGCCAGGGCTTTCCGGGTGCATCGCTGCCGCTGACTTGATGCTGTTGAGGACGTCAAGCCTGTTCGGTTGCACCGTATTTCCGCTTTCATTTGTCTCGGCTGCGGTGATCGATTCGATCTGATCGAGCAGGTCGACATCGTGCGCCGGCGCGGAAAAATCTCCCCCATCGGGTTCATCTTCGGCATCCGAAGTGTCCTGATCGGCGGGAAAGGAAACGAATGACGCCGCGCCGATACCCGCGATACACAAAAGACCAGTCAACCAAAGCATGCGCGACCTTTCTCACACCAAACGTGTCAGCTATTCATGCTTGCGGTTCTAGCGCGCAAATCTAACGAGTTCGTTAACGTTTGAGCGCGGTCCACCGTTCCGGTTTCTGGCTGTAGGGTACATAGAGGGGATGCCGCGGGTGCCCGTCTTTCGTCTTGCCGAGGTGAAACAAGGGTATGTCAGCGGCTTGCAGCAGTGCCGCAACTTCCGGCCCGCGTTGCAGATGTGTGCCGTGAACGCCCCAGGCGACGATCACCTGATCTGCGCCTTTGGCTTCCGCAAGAAGATACCGATCGTTT
>JASFFN010000344.1:0-3577 GCA_050124275.1 Roseobacter sp.
AGTCCTTCGCCGTGATGTTATGAGCCGTGCCGCCAGAGATCTGCCCTACATGCAACGTGGTGTAGGGCGGATCGAACATCTGCGCGACGTCGCCCGGTTGCGCCGCGCTGTTCGCCGCGTTCATCTGATTGGCCCATTCGATAAGCTTGGCCCCGGACATGATCGCGTTCACGCCACGGTCCATGATTGAACTGTGCACTTCGAATCCCCGCAGATGCGTTTCAAATCCCATGCTGCCCTTGTGCCCCGTGACGGCGGTCATCATCGACGGCTCTCCGACGATCACGGCACTGCCTTTCGGCAGAACCGGTTGCATGGCGGCGATCATGGGAGGCGCACCGGTGCAGCCCACCTCTTCGTCGAAGCTCAAGGCGATCTGCAAAGGTCTTTTGATCGCGACATAGTGCGCCTCGACCAGCGCCCAAAGCGCCAGCGCATCGAACCCTTTCATGTCGCACGTCCCGCGCCCGAAGTACTTCCCGTTCTTTTCCACGACTTCGAAAGGGTCGGTGTCCCAGAGCTGTCCATCCACCGGTACGACATCCGTATGACCGGAGAGCACCAGCCCCCCCTCTTCCCAGGGACCGACATGGGCGAAGAGCGCGTGTTTTGGCTGTATCGGATCCACGTAGCGGTGGCTTTCGATGCCGTGGCTTGCGAGATACTCCGCAACCCAGTCGATCAGCGGGATGTTCGTGTCGCGGCTGACAGTCGGATAGGACACAAGCTGCCGCATGATCTCCAGCGGCGAAAGACGCTCGGCCATCGGCTCAGTACCCGCTGTCGGTCTCGAGGATCAGGTGCCCCGGTTCGATCTCTCGATAGACTGAGGGCTCCGGGGTGTATCCTACCGGGTGAATAGGCGATGGAATCGGTTTGAAATTGAGATCTTTTTCATCCTTTCGCTGGCGCGGATCCGCGATCGGCACCGCCTTCATCAATGCTTGCGTATAGGGGTGCTGAGGGTTTTCGAAAACACGGGTTCGCGGCCCGAGTTCCACGATCCGACCCAGATACATGACCCCGACGTAGTGGCTGACGCGTTCAACGACGGCCATGTCGTGGCTGATGAAGAGAAAGGAGATACCCAAATCGGCCTGCAACTCCATCATCAGATTGAGCACCTGCGCCTGCACGGACACGTCCAGCGCCGAGACCGCCTCGTCCGCGATGATGAGCTTGGGGTTGAGGGCCAATGCCCGCGCGATCGCCACGCGCTGGCGCTGCCCGCCCGACAACTCGTGCGGAAAGCGGCGCATGAAACTGCGGGGCAATTCAACCCGGTCGAACAGCATCGCGACCCGGTCCGTCACAGCTTTCCCCGAGAGTGTTCCGAAATTATGGATCGGTTCGGCCACCTGATCGGAGAGTTGCATTTGCGGATTGAGCGACGCGAAGGGATCCTGAAAGATCATCTGCATATCCCGGCGCGCCTCGCGCAGTTGGGACGTGTCGAGCGCCATGATGTCGGTCTTGCCCAGCATGATGTGCCCCGACAGCGGCTCCACCAGCCTCAGAATAGACCGCCCGGCGGTGGATTTGCCGCAACCGGACTCCCCCACGAGGCTGAGTGTCTGCCCCTTGTTCAGCGTAAAGGAAAGATCTTCGACCGCATGGACGTTGGCGACGGTGCGCCGGAAAAACCCACCCTTTACGGGGAACCTCGTCGTGAGATTCCTGACGCTCAGAAGCACTTCGTCCGTACCGGGGATCGGCTTGATTTCGGCGCTGTCCCGGCCCAGCAGTTTCATCGGCTCGGGGTAGGGTTTGCCGGTCATCTCGCCCAGTTTCGGCACGGCGGCCAGCAGCGCCTTGGTGTACGCGTGCTTGGGATTTTCGAATATCTCGGCCACAGGCCCTTCTTCGACCTTGTTGCCACGGAACATGACGACCACCCGGTCGGCCATCTGCGCGACAACCGCCATGTCATGGGTGATGAACATGACCGCGGTGCCGGTTTCGCGCTTCAACCGGTCCATCAGTGCCAGAATTTCCGCCTGAATAGTCACGTCGAGGGCCGTCGTGGGCTCGTCGGCGATCAGCAAACGCGGCTTGCAGGCAAGCGCCATGGCGATCACGACCCGCTGGCGCATCCCGCCGGACAACTCGTGGGGATATTGCGAAAGCCGCCTTTCCGGTTCGGGAATACGCACCTCGCGCAACAGTTCCAGCGCCCGTGCGTTTGCCTCGGAGCGGCTGAGGTTCTTGTGCAGCCTCAACCCTTCTGTCAGTTGCCGGCCTACGGTGAAGACGGGATTGAGAGCCGTCATCGGCTCCTGAAAGATCATACCGATCTCATTGCCGCGGATCGAGCGCATCATTTCGGCCTCGGCAGTCGCCAGATCGATGTCCGGCGCATTCGGGCGGTCAAAAAGAAGCTGGCCGCCGGCGATCTCGCCGCCGCCGAATTCGACCAGCCGCATCAGCGACAGAGACGACACCGATTTACCCGACCCGCTTTCCCCCACGATGCAGACCGTTTCGCCGGGGTTCACTTCGAAGGAAACATCTTCGACACCGACGACGGGACCATCCTTTGTCTGGAATTCGACCCGTAGCTTCTTGATCTGCGCAATCGGTTTCGCGCCCTTTGCCTGCGGTGCCTGATCCAGCATGAGTTGCCCCCTGTCGCTTGATTTTAAGACGCTACGGCCAAGTTCGGACGACTGTCAAACAGATGCGTGCGGTTTTGGCGATTAACCGTGTCACAAGACTTGCATTTTCTAAAAAACATGCTTCGATATCCCTACGTGCCCGGGGGTACACTGAAATGCGGCTCTGACCGCACGCGCGTCATTGAAGCGCTTCCCTCGTCGCAGATCAAAAAGCTCGCTCGATTGCGCAGCATAAAAAACGGCATTCACGTGTCCAACATGGAGTACATCATGAACCTCAAAACCTTACTGATGGGCGCCATCGCGACCGCCAGCTTTGCCCCTGTCGTCTATGCCGACGGCCATGTGGGCGAACGCGGCCGCGACGGTCAGGTCAATATCATCTACTGGCAAGCGCCCTCAATTCTGAACACATATCTGTCCGGCGGCACCAAAGACCTTGAAGCGGCATCTCTCGTCATCGAACCTCTGGGTGGTTATGACCAGAACGGCAACATGATCCCCAGACTGGTTGATGAGATCCCATCCGTTGAAAACGGCGGCGTCAGCGAAGACCTCACAAGCATCACATGGAAACTGAGCGAAGGGCTGCTGTGGTCTGACGGATCTCCAGTGACGTCGGCAGATGTCAAATTCACTGCCGATTACTGCATGCATCCTGAAGGAGGCTGCGCGCAGGGCGCCAAGTTCGATGGTGTCGAATCCGTTGAAATCATTGACGACCTGACGGTCAAAGTCACCTTTACGCAACCTCAACCCAATCCTTACGGTCCTTTCATGGGCGGACAGTCTCCGATCATTCAGGCCGCACAGTTCGCTGATTGTCTGGGCGCCAAAGCGCCAGAGTGCACCGAAGCCAACTTCAACCCGATCGGCACCGGACCGTTTGTCGTGACCGACTTCCGTCCCAATGACGTGATCCAGTTTGCAGCAAACGAAAACTACCGCATAGCCGGCAAACC
>JASFFN010000345.1:0-3571 GCA_050124275.1 Roseobacter sp.
TGAGAAGCGCGGCGTGATCGCGTATTGCGCCCGACCGCGCTCGTGCCAGCGATTCAAAAGCGCCTTGCTGTCGTCATAGGCGCTTTGTGCCGTGTCGCGTAGGTCTTCGGGCGCATTGCGGTCCATACAGGTTTTGCCCGCGATGCTGCGCAGCCCGCGCCGTTCAGCGGCCTCAAGGAAAGCGTCCACGCTCGCAGGATGGATTGTCGCGTAGGAGCAGACGGTCGTTGTCCCGAACGACAGGGTGAGATCGAGATAACGGTCCGCGATCTCGCGGGCGTAGGCCGGATCTGCCAGACGCATCTCCTGCGGGAAAGTGTAAGTATTCAGCCAGTCGATCAGCTGTTTGCCCCAGCTCGCGATGATGGCGGTCTGCGGGTAATGCGCATGCGCGTCGATGAATCCCGGACAGATCAGGTGATCGCCGTAATCCGTGATGCGCGCCCCCGGGTAGCTCTTTTTCAGCCTCCCGGCATCGCCGACCTGAACGATTTTTCCACCGCCGAGGGCCACCGCGCCGCAGCTGTTGACGCGAACGCACTCCGCCCATGGGGCCACCATGGGGTTGCCCGAGACTTCGAACGTTTGTCCAAGGATCAGATCGGTCACTTCCATCCTCATTTCTTAGGGGCTTGCGGCGGTCAGAACAACGACGATCTGAGCCCCATTGTATCCCTGTGGGCCGCCGCCTATGGTCCGCAACAGATGAGGAGCGCCCCCATGTTGGATGAAACAGAACAACCAGAAGTCGATGCCGAAGATGACGCCTATGTGTTGGGCCCGAAGGCAATCGCCGCGATCCTCTACGCCGTCGACATCGAAGATCAGGCCAAACTCATCGAGTTAATGGAACCGCTGCATGCCGCAGACATCGCCGACCTTCTGGAACAGTTGAATTCCTTTGACCGCGCCAGGCTGATCCGGCTCTACGATCGCGAGTTCGACGGCGACATCCTGTCGGAGCTCGATGAGAGTATTCGCGAAGAGGTCATCAACGTTCTGCACCCGCATGTGCTGAAGCAAGCGGTGAGGGATCTGGACAGTGACGATGTCGTGGATCTTGTAGAGGATCTGGGCGACGCGCAACAGCAAGCCATCCTCGGCTCGCTCGAGGATGTGGACCGGGCCGCCGTTCAGCAGGCGCTGCAATATCCCGAGCATTCCGCCGGACGCCTCATGCAACGCGAGGTGGTCAAAGCGCCCGAGTACTGGACCGTGGGGCAGGCGATCGATTACCTGCGCGCGACCCCTGAAGAAGACCTGCCGGATCAGTTCTACCACATTGTCGTGGTCGATCCGCGACTGCATCCTGTCGGAAACGTCTCGCTGGGCAAGCTCATGCGCTCCAAGCGCGAAACGCCGCTGATGAAGCTGCTGGAGGAGACGTTTCAGGTTATTCCGGCAACGCAGGCGGAAGCGGACGTGGCCTATGCGTTCAACCAGTATCACCTGATATCGGCACCGGTCGTGGACGAGGAGGGACGCCTGATCGGCGTCATTACGATTGATGACGCCATGGCGGTGCTTGACGATGAGCACGAGGAAGACATGCTGCGCCTTGCCGGGGTCGGGGAAGGATCGCTGTCCGACAGCGTTGCGGAGACGGCGAAACAGCGCGTGCCCTGGCTTGGGATCAACCTTTTGACGGCCATCGCCGCGTCGCTCGTGATTGCGCAATTCGAGGACGCTCTGTCGAAGGTCGTCGCCCTTGCTGTTCTCATGCCCATCGTGGCTTCCATGGGAGGCAATGCGGGCACTCAAACCCTGACCGTGGCGGTCAGGGCGCTGGCGACCAAGGACCTGACCGGTGCGAACGTCTGGCGGGTCATCCGCAGAGAGGTGCTCGTCGGTCTGATCAACGGCCTGATCTTTGCCTTGGTGATGGGGATCATCGGATATATCTGGTTCGGTTCGCTCGCTTTGGGGTACGTCATTGCCGCGGCCATGGTCATCAACCTCCTGATTGCTGGTCTCGCAGGGGTCGTGATCCCGGTCTTGCTGGATCGGTTCAAAGCTGATCCGGCACTTGCTTCCGGCACCTTCGTGACCACGGTCACGGATCTGGTCGGGTTCTTTTCCTTTCTGGGCCTTGGGACCTGGGTGCTGTTGTGAAAGACCTCGCCGAGATCAAAAAAACCGCGCGTATGGAGGGATTTGCACGTCGTAGAGAGGCGCATGCCGCGGATCCCGGAACCGGCGCGGGTCTGCTGTCGAGCGTTCTGGCGGCATACAGAGGCGTTCCGCTGTCAGGGTACATGCCGATCAGAACAGAGATCAACCCGCTGCCCGCGATGGTCGAAGCCAGCGCGCATGGCCCCGTCGGTGTGCCGGTCATTGTTGCAGAGTCGCAACCGCTGCGCTTTGCCCGGTGGGAACCGGAGATGCCGATGATCAGCGGACCTTTCGGGGCGCGTATCCCGCAGGAATGCGACTTTTTCGACCCTGAAATCCTGATCGTTCCAATGGTCGCCTTTGACGCGTCAGGCGGGCGGCTTGGATATGGCGGCGGGTACTACGACAGGACACTGGAAAAACTGCGCGCTGCGCGGGCGACGCTGGCCATCGGCTTTGCCTATGAGGCACAGAAAGCCATGAATCTGCCGCTTGAACCAACAGATCAGCCGCTCGACATGATCGTAACCGAGGCGGGCGTGTACGATCTGCGCTAAGTTCAGCCGTCCACGGTCTCGAAAATCTTGAAACTGTCCTGCCAGTCCGGATGCCAGCGTGACAGGGCGGGCCGGTTTTCGACAATGTCACCGGCACTCCACAACACGCGGCGCGCGTCCGTGCGCCGATCGACCATGTTGTCGGGGCAGAGGATGTAGAAATCACCTCTGGCCACGCGGTCAAACAGATGGGCCACCGTCTGGTCACTGCTCCAGGCCCCTGCAGGTTTTTCAGGGAAAGCACTTGCGATCATCGCGGTGTAGGTAAAGCCGGGCACAAACAGATGCACATCAATGGGTGCGCCGGCTTCGCGCAATTCGTGGGCCAGTTGTTCCGTCAGGACTTTGACGGCGGCTTTTGACGCATTGTACGCGGGATTTCCCGGCGGTGTCGTGATCCCCTGTTTCGAGCCGGTGTTGATGACGGCGGCGGGGCGACCGGCTTTTATCAGCCGCGGTACGAAACTTTCCACGCCATTGAGAACGCCAAAGAAATTGACGTCGAATGTTTGCCGCCAGACTTCCGGCGTCCCCCAGCTGCAGGACGGAACGCCGATACCCGCATTGTTCATGACAATCGCCACGGGGCCAAGGCCGAATGCGGTCTCGGCGAGGGCGGCAACCTGCTTTGCATCGGCCACGTCCGTTACCTGGGTATGCACTTTGGCGCCGCTTGCTTTGATCTCTGCCGCTGCCTTCTCGAGGTCTTGCTCGGCCAGATCCGCGATCAGAAGGTCAAATCCCTCTTCGGCAAGCAGCTGTGCTGATGCCAACCCCACGCCGCTCGCGCCGCCGGTGATGACGGCCACGCCGCCTTGATCCTTGATGGCCTGCCAATGCATGACATCCTCCTTGATTGCCCGACCCGACCATAAAACGAACACATGTAGATTTGCATGATT
>JASFFN010000346.1:0-3570 GCA_050124275.1 Roseobacter sp.
AATTCTGGCCCTCAAGGAGCGTGAATTCGTCCTCGCGGCGCGGTCGATCGGGACGACGCCTTTTCTGATCATCCGGCGCCATCTTCTGCCCAATGTGATCTCGCCAATCATGGTCTCGGCCACGCTGGGCCTTGCAACGGCGATCATCACCGAGAGCGCGCTCTCCTTTCTCGGCGTGGGCTTTCCGTCCGACTTCCCCACGTGGGGCAAGCTGCTCTCCGATGCGGTGCCGCGCATGGAGGAATTCCCGGAACGGGTCATGTTGCCCGGTATCCTGATCTCTCTGACGGTGCTGTCCGTCAACTACCTCGGAGACGGCTTGCGCGACGCGCTCGACCCCAGAATCCGCGGCAGATAACGCCGAACTTCGACAGATCGAAAATGAGGAAGTCAGACCGTTTCTGCGCGCGATCTGCGAGCATTCGTTCCAAACAAACCCGCACCAGGAAACAGAATTCCATCGCCCGCGCGCAATGAGAACGCTGTTCCTGCAGCGGCCTCAAATCTGAGCGCATTTCTCCTTGAATCCCTGAGAATTGACGCCCAATTGGGACAGAATTCCATCTCGGAGGTCTTCGATGTTTGAAAAACTCGGATTTGAAACGCTCACAGCGCCGCAGGTGACCGTGTACTTTGCACTGGTCGTTGGCGTTCTGTTCGGCTTTCTCGCGCAGCGCACGGCGTTCTGTTTTCGTCGCAGCATCGTCGGCGAGGATCGAAGAGCAGCCATGGGCGTGTGGATGACCGCGCTGGCTGCCGCACTCATCGGCACGCAGGCAGCGGTCATGAGCGGTGTGATCGATTTTGAAGCGCATCGTTTCATGGCTCCTGACCTTCCATGGCTTGCAATCGTAACCGGCGGTCTGCTTTTCGGCGCCGGCATGATCCTCACCCGGGGGTGCATCTCGCGTCTCACCGTACTCACCGGTTCAGGAAACCTGCGCGCACTGACCGTGATGGTGATCTTTGCCATTGCCGCCCACGCAACGCTTAAGGGAGTTTTCGCCCCCCTGCGGACGTCACTCGGCAGCGTGACCGTTCCATTGCCAGAGGCGTCCCTGCCCGGCAATCCCGTCATCTGGACGGTGCTGATCGGCGTCGCAGCGGCTCTGGTCGCGTTCCGGTCCGGAAACCGCCTTGCAACCCTTGCTCTGGCGGTTCTGATCGGGCTGCTGGTCCCCATCGCCTGGGTAGGCACCGGTTATGTCCTCTACGATGACTTCGATCCCGTGGCGATGGAAAGCCTGTCGTTTACGAGCCCTGCAGCGGATACGCTGTTCTGGACCATTGCATCCACCTCGATTTCCGCCGGCTTCGGCGCGGGCCTCATCGGCGGGGTTCTGGTCGGATCCCTTGTCGCGGCCCTGTTGTTCCGCAGCTTTGCATGGCAAAGCTTCTCATCGCCGGGTGAAACGGGCCGCTATGCCGCTGGCGCAGTCATGATGGGCGTGGGCGGTGTTCTTGCCGGCGGCTGCACTGTCGGGGCGGGTCTGGCGGGTGTGCCAACGCTCTCCGTGGCGGCGTTGCTGGCGCTCGCGTCGATTGCCGCCGGTGGCTTGGTAACGCACGCGGGCCTGCGCGCTATTCCACATGCGCGCGAAGACGCCGGATGGCCCACCACACGAACGCAACAACCGGCAGAGTGACAAGCGCGGTCAGTGTGCCCTTGCTGATCCCGGTGGTATGAGCCACCGGGTACAGCATATAGGCGACAAGAGAGACCGCGTAATAGCTGATTGCCACCACGGACAGCCCCTCGACCGTTCGCTGCAGCCGCAACTGCAGATCAGAGCGCCTGTCCATGCTGGCCAGCAACGCCTGGTTCTGCGCGGAACGCTCCACGTCGACGCGGGTGCGCAGAAGATTCGACGCACGGATCGACCGGCTTGACATGGCCTGCAAGCGGCGCTCGGCCGAATTGACCGTGCGCATGGCCGGTGCATATCGGCGCATCATGAATTCGGCGAAATGCTGACGCCCCTGAAACCGCACTTCGCGCAGGGCCTCGATCCTTTCATTGACCAGCGCCTCATAAGCACCCGTGGCCCCGAAGCGAAAGGACGACCGCGCCGAAAGCGTCTCGAGTTCCGCCGAAATAGACAGAAGGTCGTTCAGCGTCGCCTCGGCGCTCGCTTTTTCGTCCGACATTGCGCCCATCAGTGTCGTCAACTGCGTATCAAGCTCATTGAGCTTGGGTTGCAACGCGCGCACCCGCGCGAACCCAAGCATCGACATCGATTTATAGGTTTCGATTTCGCACAGACGCTGCACGATGCGCCCCACGCGGCGCGGACTGGTGCCGTCGCTTGCGAACACGGCAAAGCGCAGGTGTCCGTTCTGGTCGATCCGGAAATCGCCCGCGACGATAGCCCCGTCGTCCAGCACGGAGGCTGCCGCGAGGCTTTCGCTGACAAACCAGTCGTCAAGATGGTTGGCGATTTCCTGATCCGATGGCCGTTGCCTGATGTCTATCAGACAGGACGTGACCCGCTGGCCCGGCGCTTGTTCCAGCCAGTCGGCTGGAAATACCTCAAATTGCAGCGGATCGAATGCCCTGTCGGTGGGGGTCTCGCTGAAAACAGTGTAGGTGACGAATTCGGTGTGCTGCTCCCACTTGAGCCAGTGCTTGCCGATCTGCCCGTAGTAATGCGTCGCGCCGGGTTGCGGGTGCGGTGCACCATGCCGGTCGAGCAACATCGTCAGATGCGCGAGATCCTTCTCGCGGTCCCGGCTGACCGCGTCATTCGGTTGCTTGATGGCGATATAGGCAACGGAACATGGCGGCTCCATCAATGGAAACGGGCGCGCATGCAACTCGT
Organism: Roseobacter sp.; assembly: GCA_050124275.1. GTDB lineage: Bacteria > Pseudomonadota > Alphaproteobacteria > Rhodobacterales > Rhodobacteraceae > Roseobacter. The sequence continues at coordinate 2,820 of JASFFN010000346.1, forward strand.
TCGCCAGTTTGTATCTCAGGGGATGATCGTCTATGGGCGGCATGTCACTTCTCCGAATTGATACGAGGGATAACGTACAATCCGCCCAAGTCAAATAATTTCACGTTTTATTTCATGTAGTTATATGAGTGCAACAGTATACAACACCCAGCTTGCAGGTCCGGGCCCTCCCGTCGGCACGAAAGTCGGAACAAAAAGAGCACGTTAGCGGCGTCGTCGCGCGCGCAGCCTCATTGAACGAAAAGCAAAGTCCTCAGGTCATCGCGGCTTGCATATGGCGCCCCCCCAACCGAGCGATGAAATTCCAATAGTTCGAACGGTTCTAAGGTTCGCGCGAACCGAAGACGCGTACTCGGATCATTGTCGCGTAGTCTTCGACCGCCCGGCCGAACCCGTTAGCTCGCGGGTTCATGGCATCAGCAGGTGAAGGTACGCCGGACTGTCGGACATGGGGCCAACAAGCACGAACAGGTTTGCAAATTCGCTTTGATCAGTGTCCACGCGCGACACCACACCAAAGCTGCTCAGAATACCGGGAATGGTTTCAGCATGGGCGACTATCAGCACAGTGTCCTGTTCGTGCTCGAATGCGAGTGTGTCTGTCAAACCGGCAATGTCGGCCCGCGGCAAGGCAACGGGTTGCAGGCCGAGGGCTGCGCCAATTATCGCTCCGGTTTCCCGCGTTCGCAGGGCATCAGACGTGATGATGACATCGAGACCGACATGCTGAAGCATCTCCGCCCAGTCAGCG
>JASFFN010000347.1:0-3559 GCA_050124275.1 Roseobacter sp.
CACCTTGCCGACAAAGTCCATCACGACCTGATCGCCTTCCTTGGCCTTCGACCCTTTCTTGCGCGCCTTGAAATCCTGCGCTGTCTCGGCGAGATTTCCCAAAGCCTCGTCAATTGCCGCATCATCTGCCTTGACGACAAGTTTCTCCAGCTTGATCCCGCTGAAGTCCACCTCCGGGATTTCCGGCAGCGCTTCGTAGGACATGGCGACCTCGACGTCGTCGCCTTCTTTCCAGTCTTCGTTGGTCATCTTGACCTCGGGCTGCATGGCCGGGCGGTCACCGGAGCTTTGGAAATGATCATTCATCGCCCCGTCGATGCTTTCCTGCATCGCTTCACCCATGACACGCTGCCCGAACTGTTTTTTCAGCAACGCCATCGGGACCTTGCCCTTGCGGAACCCCTTCATCTCGACCTGAGGCTGCGCTTCTGCCAGCTTTTCGTTGACCTTAGCCTCCAGTTCCGCCGCCGTGACGGTGATGGAATAGCTGCGTTTCAGACCTTCGTTCAGCGTCTCGGTGACCTGCATGTTTGCTCCATAGCGTAAAGCGCGCCGGAACGGCGCGGGCATAAATTCGCCGCCCTTCTATGTTCCCCGGGGCAAAGGTTCAAGAGGGTGCTGGCCCGATCCTCCGCTTGTTTTTGCGGGGCCACTTTGCATCGTTGCCCCGGCACGAAATCGCGACGTGCCTTTTTTTGCGGAGCCGGTCGCGCCGGAAGCGTGCCGGTCCGGATCGCACTCACTTCAAAATGTAAATCCGGATCGGCGTTTCGCCGTCATCGTGCATCAGGGAGTCTTCAAGAGCGACAAACCGATCGACACCCACGAGGTCCGCCGTTGCCCCGGTCACGCAGACGGGGCGGTGTCCCTTCGCATCTGGCGCCAGTGATTTGCTATACGCTTCAACGCGCGCCGCGACATTGACCGTGTCACCGATGATATTGTAGCGCATGGCGCCTGACGTGCCGAGGGTACCGCCAACGACCTCACCACTGTTTATCCCGATCCTCAGCTTGTACGGAGTCTGGCTGTTGGTTTTATTCAGCGCGTCGGTGGCACGTTGCATCGCCTGTGCGCAGCCAACGGCGGCTTTCGCGTCCTCTCGCCTCTCTGCCTGTGTCTCTTTGGGAATCGGGGCCCCGAACACGATCAGTATCCCGTCTCCCGTATATTTTTCGACAAAGCCACCGTGTTCCTGTGCGATCCGCGCCAATTCATCGAGGATTGTACTGATCCACTCCATGAAATCCTGGGCCTCCATGCCTTTGCCGACGCGGGTCGAGCCTTCGATATCCGCCAGCAGAACGGTGACGAACAATCTGCGTGAAACGGGCTTTCGGCCGTCGATCAGGCGTCGACGCTGCCTCCAGATGTCGGCTGACAGCGCGTCGGACATTTGCGACGTGAAAATACCAGCCATCACCCGGCGCTGGTTCCAGGCGATCGAGGCCACGATTGCAAACGCGACGGTAAAGGCGACGCTCCACGCCAGGGTCACGGGAACGACGGGCGCAAGCACCGACATGGTCTGCAGCGCCGACAAACTCAGAACGAGCAGCACCGCAACGACAATGCCGAGAACGATGCTCAGGAACGTCACGGGCATGAATGACGCCAACAAGGCACCGGCAAAGGCGGCGGCAAGACCAAGGGCGAGCGCTGGCATGCTCCCCATCGCCCTTAAAGGCGCAAGCTCCTCCGACATGTGACCAATCAGTTGCTGCGTGATCGCCGCATGCACTTCACCTCCAAAAGCAAAATCGGCGCCTGTCCGACGATTGAGCGGCGTCGAGAAATAATCCTTTACCGCGTGGCTGGTCAGCGCAATCATAACAACTTTGCCGGCCACATCAGCCGATCCCGAGAGCAGGTCGTCGGGGGAGATATGCGCCGCTATGGGTAACGCATTCACATGCCGCGTCATGATCTGATATCCAGCATTGTCGAGCCGCCGGTACGGCCCGAAAACGGCTGGCAAAGGCGGCACCGCCATGGCGCCCAAAGCCAGAACGTGCGGGTCTTGTGGTGACGTTTGTAAACCACCCTGCCCCATAAACGTCATTGCAAGCTGCATCGGGAAAGACAGCGCGATACCCTCGTTGGTATTGACCAGCAACAGCGCCCGCCGCGCCACGCCATCGGGATCGATCGGGATATCGGAAAACCCTGTTTTCAGACCGTCCGGCGCCTCAATTCCGACGGCTTCGGCGGATGGCAGCCTTGATATGGTGACAACGCGCGGATCGGCGAGAATCTCCAGCAACGCCGCGCGCCCGGCACCCACCGGAACGTCACGGTAAATGTCCAGGCCCACGGCGCCGGCGCCCCCCTTCAGTGCAGCCGTCGTGATGCTTGCGATCTCGCCATCCGGCACAGGCCAGCCCCAGCGCGCCAGATCTGCGTCCGTGAGCGCCAGCAGAACCACATCCGGCACCAGGCTGTTCTCGGCCAGTAGGGTCGTCACCAGATCGTATTGAGACAGTTCCCATGCCTGAAGCGCGCCGGCAGCGCGCAGGGCGAAAACGCTCAGCCCTGATATCAGGCCTACAAAAAACGCAATCGCTATGCGCTGCCAGAGAGGCAGAAGCGTGTTCATGCGCGGCGCCTGATCATTCAACCTCTATGATGTAGCCAAGGTTCCACATGTTGTTGCTGGTATCATCCCAATACCTCGGCTTGCTGCCCGGCCCTACCATTCGGCCGTTGAGGTAAAAACGCGCACGATGCTGTCGCCCCTGGTGATTGTCTGGATTGCCCGGCGACCATGCGGTGTAGCCGACAGGCTCTCCTGTCACCCACGTCCAGCCGCCGCGCGGCTCGCTGCTACCAGGTTGCTGGTAGAGCCCGATCATCGGTCCATACAAGGAACCTCTTTCGTCTTGCCGGGTAAAGCGCGGGTCCTTGGTAAAAAGATCGACAAGAAACCGGTTTTCCGCGGGGCTTTGGATCGTGACCAGATGCCCCCCCACCGCATCCGCCTTGCGGACCGCTGTGCCGAAGTCCCCGAAATCTTCTCTGACCACGATGTAAAGGTTACCCTGAAAATAATCGAAAAGGATTTCGCCGCGGCCATATGGGCTGTCAAAATACTTCAGCGCCTTCTCCAACCGCGGATCGAGTCCGACGGGCAGATCGTCGGCGTCGATGTACCGTGCTTTTTCCGGAACCAGATCCTTGGTCGCCGAGACATCCGGCAGGGCGGCCAGCAGTGGTCGGTCGACGTGCGTGCCGAAGGTCAGTTGTGCGTCGAGGCGCGCAGTGGTGATCGCCTTGCGCGTTTGCGGTCCGATATCGCCGTCGATGGGGCCGGTATAATGCCCCATGTAGGCAAGCGCCTCCTGCAGCAGCTTGCTTTGCTCACGGTCGAGAATCGCATGACCCTTCGCGTCAAACTCGGGCGTGAATATCGGCTGACGCCGGGCAGAGCGCGCCAAACGGTCCTTTTCCTTCTGCAATTCGGCCTGCCGCCTCAGAGCGATCTGGACAAGCCGGTTTTCTTCCATGTCGCCGTATTGGCTGACGAAACTGTTCCAGCGTGTCAGCGTGTTGTACCTCTCGG
>JASFFN010000348.1:0-3555 GCA_050124275.1 Roseobacter sp.
CGATCGCTGTATGAGAGCTCGGACGGCGTGAGTGGTCGTGGCGCTCCCGTGAAGAATTTGTCCCATGATGCTTCCTTCTGATGGTTACAAATCAGTAGACCATCACATGCTGGGACTAAACATCTAAGTGGAGTATGGACCGGCAAGTAGGATCAACACCGTTTCTGTGCGCAACCTTTTTGCGCAAAGCTTCTTGATGGTCCTGCTGTTCGGTTTTCTCCATGCTCTTTTGGGTGGATTGAGCACTGGTGTTGCCCTGGTGTTTGCGCCGGTGATGATCGCCTCCTTGCTGGAAGGGCGCATTCTTGCAGTCGAGACACCGGAAGAGTCCGGAAATCGCCGGCTTCGGATGGTGCCCTTGACGGCAGCCGAGGTCTACCCGAGCTTTTTTTCTACCGGTCGGCTCCTCTCTCGATGGGCGACCGGGATTTTTCGGTTGATGCCCGCCTGTTCAGTTTTGATCGTCTGCGGCGTATTCACTCTCATCTCTTTGATTGTTATCCGTTGGTGCCACGTCTGAGGCGTCAAGCGCAGGCTGGATCAGGAAAACAATCACATGGGATAGACCCTGCATGATATTGGGTATCGGTACGGACTTGGCGAATATCGAACGTATCCAAGGCACATTGGATCGATTTGGAGACCGCTTTCGGAACCGCGTTTTCACCGAAGTCGAACAGCGCAAAGCTGAAAGCCGACGCGATGTGGCGGGCACCTATGCAAAGCGCTGGGCGGCAAAGGAGGCGTGCTCGAAAGCGCTTGGAACCGGACTGGCGATGGGAATAGCATGGAAAGACATGTCGGTGACCAACCTCAGGTCGGGGCAGCCGAGGATGCATGTGACCGGCTGGGCGAAAGACCGGCTGGAGGCCATTACCCCGGTGGGCCATAAGGCTGTCATCCATGTGACGCTGACCGACGATCACCCCTGGGCGCAAGCCTTTGTAGTGATCGAGGCTTTGCCCCTCGAGGATTAGGATTTTCTGTGTTCGAGCGCCGGCCTTGACTTTTGGTTGGCGACCCCTGAGGCATGGAGGGGCGCATTGCAGGTTCTCTTGATGCGCACCTGCCAATGACCACTTAATGTGCCGGTCAGAGGGACGTGCAAGCGAAGGCTGCATCCGCCTTGACAGCACCTGCGCACCCCCTCATTACGGCCCAAACACTTGAATGGAGCGCGCCATATGGCAGCCAAGAGCGAAAAGACCGGGAACGCATTTGTCGAAACGATAAAGACCGTCGTCTACGCCCTGCTCATAGCGGGCGTGTTCCGGACGATCTTCTTTCAGCCTTTCTGGATTCCCTCGGGCTCGATGAAGGAAACCCTGCTGGTGGGCGACTTTCTCTTCGTCAACAAGATGGCGTATGGCTATTCCTATGCGTCCTGCCCCAGCCTCATCATGCCGCGTTTCGGGATCAACATCGATGCAAAGGACATTTGCGGATTTTTCGACGGTGACAACACGCGCATCTGGGGCAGCGAGCCGGAACGGGGCGACGTCATTGTCTTCAGGCATCCGGTGACGGGCCGCGACTACATCAAGCGTTTGATCGGACTGCCGGGCGACACGATCCAGATGCGTGACGGGATTACCTTCATCAATGGTGTCGAGGCGCCGCAGGAGCCAGCCGGTACGTTCAGTGAAATAATGGAGCCTCAGGGCCCTGAAGGTCGCCGGCCGCGCTGTATGAACGGGCCGGTGGGCGACGGTGGCGAATGCCTCAAGGCCCGCGCCATCGAAACCCTGCCAAATGGCGTGCGGCACATCGTTCTGGATATTTCGCCCCAGGCGTCAGACAGCACCGGCGTCTACACGGTGCCCGAGGGGCACTATTTCTTCATGGGCGACAACCGCGACAACTCGGCCGACAGCCGTCTCGCTCAGCAGGTGCAGGGGGTCGGGTTCGTGCCTTTTGAAAACCTGATCGGACGCGCCGACCGGATCATGTTTTCCTCGGCTGGGCGATCGATGCTGTTTTTCTGGACATGGCGGGGAGATCGCTTTTTCAAGAGGGTCGAATGAAACTCTCTGCTGAACTGAACGCCTTTCAGACACGGCTGGGCCATCAGTTCAAAAAGCCGGAGTTACTGGCGCAGGCAGTGACGCATGCCTCGATGTCTTCCGTCAGTCGCGGCGACAATCAGCGGATGGAATTTCTCGGAGACCGGGTGCTCGGTCTTGTCATGGCCGAAGCTCTGCTGGCCACTGATCCGCAAGCAACCGAAGGCCAGCTCGCACCACGGTTCAACGCGCTCGTGCGCAAGGAAACCTGTGCCGATGTCGCACGGGAAATCGATCTCGGCGTCGTGTTGCGTCTTGGCAGGTCGGAAATGCTCTCGGGCGGGCGCCGCAAGCAGGCGCTTCTGGGGGACGCGATCGAAGCCGTCATCGCGGCGGTTTACCTCGACAATGGGTTCGAGGCGGCCCGCGCGTTGATCCTGAGATTGTGGGGCGACCGCATCCACGAAGTGGAAGAGGATGCGCGGGATCCGAAAACCGCGTTGCAGGAATGGGCACAGGCGCGCGGTCTGCGACCACCGCGCTATGAAGAGGTCCGCCGGGAAGGGCCGGACCATGCCCCTGTTTTCACAATCGCCGCACGTCTGGCGACAGGTAAAAGCGAAGAGGCGTCGGCCGGGTCGAAACGGCAGGCGGAACAGGCCGCGGCCTCAGCGCTTTTGTCCAGGCTGGAGGCGGAGGCATGACGACCCGCGCCGGTTTCGTCGCCCTGATCGGAGAGCCGAACGCGGGCAAGTCCACCCTGCTTAACCGGATGGTCGGCGCCAAGGTGTCCATCGTGACCCACAAGGTTCAGACCACGCGTGCGCGGATACGGGGTGTCGCCATCGAGGGCGAGAGCCAGATCGTATTTGTCGATACACCGGGCCTGTTCAAGCCCCGGCGGAGGCTGGACCGCGCCATGGTCGCAGCCGCCTGGGGCGGGGCCGCGGATGCGGATGTCATCGTGTTGATGGTGGAGGCGCATCGCGGCGTGACCGAAGGTGTTGAGCGGATTATCGAGGGTTTGCGCGACATCGGGCACGCGCGCCCGGTCGCTCTGGCGCTGAACAAGATCGACCGCGTGCAGTCCGAGGTCTTACTGGTCCTGAGCCGGCAGTTGAACGACATGTATGATTTCGCCGAAACCTTCATGATTTCTGCGGAACGCGGTTACGGGGTGGAGGATCTGCGCAAATGGCTTGCCGGGGCGCTCCCGGAAGGTCCATGGCTTTACCCCGAAGATCAGATCGCGGATTTGCCGATGCGGATGATCGCGGCCGAGCTGACGCGGGAGAAGCTGACGCTCCGCCTGCATCAGGAACTTCCCTACCAGCTGACAGTTGAGACGGAGAACTGGGAAGAGCGCAAGGACGGCTCGGCCCGGATCGATCAGGTGATTTACGTGGTCCGTGACGGTCACAAGGGGATCGTGCTTGGGCACAGGGGTGAAACCATCAAAGCGGTGTCGAAAGCCGCGCGTGAGGAACTGGAGACGTTTCTGGGGCGGCGTGTTCACCTGTTTTTGCAGGTCAAGGTGCGTCCCAACTGGCTT
>JASFFN010000349.1:0-3548 GCA_050124275.1 Roseobacter sp.
AGTTTTCGTGCCAGTCTCATCTGCGCGGTTTCGTCAAAGCTGCCGCTGAGTTTTTTCGGTGCCTCGGCCTCCAGCACCGCGGCGCGCAGTTCCGTGAGCTCCGGCCGCAACGCACCGAACATCGCCACGATCTCGGACGCGCTCGTGCCCGGCTCGTAATCCTGCAGCATGGCGTCATAGACATCGCCCCCCGCCGCCAGCGCGTCACCCTCTTCCCGTTTCAGGGCGATCACGGTCTCAAGCGTCGGGGCAAAAGCGGCAAAATCGTCCTGAGCGCGCGCGTCCGCCCAGATGCCCTGCGCCTCGGAGGTGACACGGGCAATTTCGGCGGCAAGCTTTGCCGGCACTTTAGATGCGCGGTCGAAACTGCGCCTAATGAGGCGAATCTGCGCCTGGGCTTCCGTGTCCAACTCTTCTTCGCCGGCAGCCGCCAGCCAGTCCGCGACGCGCGGGTCCGTGCGCCGCGCGTGCAGGACCGATTCCAGCGCGGCCACTTCGCGCCCGCGTTGCGGCGCAGCGCCTTTCGGCATCATGGTTTCCTGATCCCACACCTGCCGCCCGGCGATCGCCGCGAGGGCCTGCGTTTCACGTGCAAAGTCCAGGAGTTCTGAATAGGCTGTCGACATCAGGATGTTCCTCTGACGGAAGTGGCAATGGGATACCCGCTCAGGAAGCGGGCGCGCAGGATCAGGACCCAGACGATAACGGCGAGCGCCTGATGGAAGATGGCGATGTAGGCCGGCGCACCGTAAAGCACCGTCACGATGCCAAGAATGATCTGCAGGGCCACGGCACTGAGCACCGCGTTGAATGCAAAGCGCGTGTTCGGATGCGACGACCGGCGCCCCTTGAGCCAGACCACAACGGTGAAAACAAACAATAAGTACCCGGTGACGCGATGCATGAACTGGACCAGTCCCGGGCTTTCGAAAAAGTTGCGCCACACGGGCTCGAGCGTCAGGGCGGTTGCGGGGAACCACTGCCCGCCCATCAGCGGCCAGTCCGTATAACTGCGCCCGGCATCGATCCCGGCGACCAGAGCCCCAAGCAGGATTTGCAGAAAGGTGAAATGCAAGAGCCCGGTCGACAGGCCCCATTGTCTGGCTTCTTTCACCCGGCGCGCCTGCATCAGATCGGACGCGCTGCGGCCCAGTTCCATGATGTACCAGGCAATGAAACCGAGGATCACGAAGGCCAGCCCCAGATGCGTTGCAAGCCTGTAGCTGGCGACATCGGTGACGGCTTCTCCCTGCGTGACGCCCGAGGCGACCATCCACCAGCCGATGGCTCCCTGCGCGCCACCCAGCGCCCCCAGCAACAACAACTTGCCGTGCCATCCCACCGGCACCTGGCGCCGCAGTGCAAAATAGAGATAGCCCAGAGCCCACACGGCCCCGATGACGCGCCCCAGTTGCCGGTGCCCCCATTCCCACCAGTAGATTACCTTGAAGTCAGCCATCTCCATCCACTGGTTCTGGATGCGCCATTCGTCGATCTGCTGGTATTTCTCGAACTCGGACTGCCAGTCCGCCTCGCTCAGCGGCGGCAAGGCCCCGGTGATCGGGCGCCATTCGGTGATGCTGAGCCCACTGTCCGTCAGACGCGTCAGGCCACCCACCGCGATCATTGCGAAGACGAGCACAAAGAGGATTTGCAGCCAAAAACGGACCGCCCGCCGCGCGCCCCTGTGCCCCTTGTCGATCAGTCCGGGCCGTGCCGAGGGTTTCGCGGCCTCCGTGGTGCCAACTTCTTCAAACAACTTGCGCTTGCTGCTCATCAGACGTCCTCGATTTCGCCGTTGCGCGACCCTAGGCGGACCGTGCCGGAAGGTCCAGCATATGCCGGGGCCGCCACCGGTATCTATTCATTTCTCCCGATCCGCCCAGCGGACGACCTGTCGCAGCACACCGTGCATCATCTGGACATCGGCGCGGGTCAGTGGCATCCGGCTCCAGAAGTTGCGAAAGTTGAGCCGCATCGATTCCGACTTCTGCACCGGGAAAAAGAACCCCATTTCCTCCAGACGCGCCTCGTAATGCGCCGCAAGATGCTCGACTTCCTCGTGATCGGCCCAGACCGTGCCTGCCATCTCGGTCGCTTCCGGGGTGATCCCGGCGGTCGCGCGCATCCATTCATACGCCACGAGCAACACGCACTGCGCAAGGTTCAGCGACGGGAAGGCCGGATTGACGGGCACGGATATGATTGCGTTGGCACGCGCGATGTCATGGTTTTCAAGGCCCGCGCGTTCAGGGCCGAAAAGCACCGCGACATGTTGGCCTGCATCTGCTTTTGCCGCTGCCTGCCGCATCGCCTCCTCCGGGCTGAACACCGGTTTGGTCAGGTCCCGCGGGCGCGCCGTGGTGGCAAAGACATAAGAGCAATCGGAGAGCGCGTCGGGCAAATCGTCGCTCAGACGCGCGTCGTCGAGAACGCGGCCCGCGCCACTGGCCAGCGCCACGGCGGACTGATTAGGCCAGCCGTCTCTCGGGGCCACCACGCGCATCCGGTCCAGCCCGAAATTCCACATCGCGCGGGCGGACGCACCGATGTTTTCGCCCATCTGAGGCCGGACCAGCACGAAAGTGGGGGATGGAGGATTCTTCAAGGCTTGGCTCATGCCCGTTCCTTTAAGCGTGTGACCGCGCCACTGCAACGGAAGTGGGTGAGTGTTTGGCAGAAAACGCTCCTGCCGCAATTGCGTTTTCATTTCCCGGCGCTTGCGTTACTGCTGCGCAACAAAAGACCCAAAGGACCCCCGCACATGGATTTTCCCGAAAAACCGCAGCTTTACCTGATCTCACCGGCCGAGTTCGAATTGAGTACGTTTCCGGGTTTGCTTGCGCGGGTGCTCGATGCGCAAACGGTGGCCTGCGTCCGCCTCGAGATGGCGACTAGGGATGAAGACAGGATTTCGCGGGCCGCCGACGCCCTGCGCGAGATCACCCACGAACGCGATATTGCGCTTGTGCTCAGCGATCACTCCGCACTGGTGGAGCGGTTGGGGCTGGACGGAGTGCATCTCAGGGATGCGTCACGCTCGGTGCGGGGTGCGCGCAAGAAACTCGGCCAGGACGCAATCGTCGGCTGTTTCTGCGGCAACTCGCGGCACGAGGGCATGAGCGCAGGCGAAGCGGGCGCCGACTACGTCTGCTTCGGTCCCGTGACCCCGTCCGCACTTGGGGATGGCGGTTACGCGGAGCGGGAACTTTTTGAATGGTGGTCGGAAATGATCGAAGTGCCGGTTGTCGCAGAAGGCGGCCTTGACGCCGCGCGCATCGCGCAACTCGCGCCCTTCACCGACTTCTTCGCCTTTGGCGATGAGATCTGGCAGTCAGACGATCCGGCGTCGCGTCTCGGTGAACTTGTCGAGGCGATGGGCTGAGTTTCAAAGAAATACCCGCTCGATCGACCAATAGCCTCCGACAAACGCGATCAGCAGCGACGCGGGAATTGAGACGGCCCGGAACATCACCGCATAGCTCGCCACGGGTTTTTCGACCTCGGTGAGCTCGGAGTGTCTGGCCAGCCTGGTGCAGCCCCACAAC
>JASFFN010000350.1:0-3548 GCA_050124275.1 Roseobacter sp.
TGTCGCGCCACCGCCGGTCTTCCACATGTCACCCGGCCATGTGGCGTTGAGCGTGCCGGTCATGGTGCTTTCTTCGCCGTTCAGCATGCCCATGTGGCCCTCGATGACCGGCCGCTGCCATACCAGATCGCCGGTCTCTGCGTCACGTGCCTCGACCGCGCCGACGATGCCGAATTCACCGCCCGAGTTGCCGGTAATGACAAGGCCGTTCACGATCAGCGGCGCGGCTGTGTAGCTGTAGCCCGCCTTGTAGTCGGCAATTTTCTTGTTCCAGACCACGTCACCGGTGTCTTTGTTCAGCGCCACGATGCGCGCGTCCAGCGTACCGAAGTAGACGTTGTCGCCGTAAATCGCGGCGCCACGGTTGATAACGTCGCAGCACGGCAGGATACCTTCCGGCAGGCGGGCGTCGTATTGCCACAACTCCTTGCCGGTTTTCACGTCGATGGCATACATCCGCGAGTATGACCCGGTGATGTACATGACGCCATCATGCACGATCGGTTGTGTCTCCTGACCACGTTGCTTTTCACCACCAAGGCTGAATGCCCAAGCCGGAACAAGGTTCTTCACGTTGTCCTTGTTGAGAATATCCAGAGGCGAATACCGCTGAAGGTGCCGCCCCATTCCGTTCGTCAGGACGTCCTGTGTCGATGCCTGATCATTCAAAAGCATCTCTTCTGTAACTTCAGCTTGCGCGGAAGCGCTTGCAATGATTGCTGCGGTTACAGCAATGGCGAACCTTTTCATGTGTCTCCTCCAATTCACAGTTCATACGGGCCAGCTCGGGTGAGATTCGCGGACCAGTCTCGAGCAGTATTCCCGCAAATCCGGACGAGAGGTATTGAACAATGGTCGTATGGCACCCGGCGCTTTGGGCAGCTTCACTGCGGTATGCGCCAACCCCGGACCGGGAGCATCGAATTCGGCGGATGAGGTGGCGGTATGCGTCTGAAAATACTTGCTCTTCTGGTTCTGTTCAACTGTGCCAGTGCGGCTGTTTCGGAAGAAAGACGTGTCTATCTCGAAGACGCAGGCGGTGCGCGACTGGCGATCGCAACGCTGAATTTCCGGCCCGACGGCAGCTATTCGGCGCGCATGAACGAGACGGTTTTTGCCGATCATTTCCTGTCCATGCGCCCGTTCAAATGCCTTGAAGGGCCGGACAAGCTTTGGTGCCACGTTCCCTATCCCTATGCCATTGATCGCAACGTATCGAGCGACCTCACGGACATCGAATACGATTTTCTTTTCGTGTGGAAAGGCGCTGACGCCTACGGCATCGATATGTGGAACGGGATCTACTACAGGTTGTCGGAACAGGATGGCAAACTCGTTGGCGAACTCCATGAAATGGACATGAACGTTCTGGCGGCGCCACCCGCCGCGGGCGACATGCGTCCTGTTGACGACGCGCAAATCCACCCGCCGGACCCTGACAGCCACTGGCTGCCGAGGATGGTCATTGAATAGCGCGGGCCGCCGCTGCCGGTTCCTCTGAGGAAACCAGGTCTCTAGAGGCTGCCGAGATAGGCGAGAATGAAGTCCTGAACGGTGCGGTCCTCAATGCCGACATGGCGCATCTTGGTGCCGGGCATCAGACCTGAATTGTCTTCCATCCACGCGCGCAGAGCGGCAGGCGTCCATACGATTCCGGAGTTCGCCAGCGCCTCGGAATAGTCGTAGCCCTCGACACTGCCGGCTTCGCGACCGATGACGCCCACGAGGGTTGGCCCGTAAGAGGCGTCCTGCGAATTGTCGGCGTGACACCGGTGACATTCCGCATCGTAAAGCATTTCCCCCGCAGCGATTTTGGCGCGCTCGAAGGCTGTTTCGGCGCTGGCCGGCGTGATGGGGCAGAGGCAAACGAGGGCGGCGAGTAGGGTGTGTTTCATGACGTGTCTCCGAAATTGATGGAGCGGTTGTCCCGGGCTTTCGGGTACCCTTCCATGATGCAGATCAAAGTTACGACTAATGTCTAGTCTGACTTGCGGCGCCCCGTTCTATCCTCTCCGTGCCAGTCCCGTGCGGCTTGGATTGTATCCCCAGAGCGCCACGGCGGTGAAGATAATCCCCGCGGCAAGGGTCCAGCCCAGTGCCGGTGCGTTGAACTCTCCGTAGAGCGCGAAGCGGATCAGTTCGACAGCATGGGTGAACGGGTTCGCCGCGCAAATGTCTCGCAGGAGTTCCGATGACTCCGCCATTTTCCACAGCGGGTAAAGCGCGGTTGAGAGAAAGAACATCGGAAAGATCACGAAGTTCATGATTCCGGCGAAGTTTTCCAGTTGCCTTACAAAGCCCGACAACAGCAATCCGAGCGATCCGAGCATCAGGCCGGCAACGACGAGCGCCGGCAGCACCGCGACGTATCCCACGGCGGGCAGCTTTATCCCGAAAACTGCCGTGATCCCGAGAAAGGTGTAGACCTGAACGATCGAGATCGTCGTCGCCCCGAGCAGCTTGCAAAAGAGGAGCCACCAGCGCGGCAAGGGAGACGTGAGCAGCAACTTCATGGAGCCCATTTCCCGGTCGTATACGAGGCTGAGCGAGGATTGCATCCCGTTGAACAGGAGCACCATCCCGCAGAGGCCCGGCACGATGTAGACCTCGTAGGTGATGTAAGTCTGGTACGGCGGGATGATGCTCAGACCCAGGGCCGCGCGAAATCCCGCGGCAAAGACCAGCAACCACAGAAGCGGCCGGACAAGTGCCGCGACGAAGCGCTCGCGCTGATGCACGAAACGCAGCGCCTCGCGGGTTACGATGGCGAGCAAGGAGGTGAGATAGGGATTCACCGATCTCTCCCCCCGGTCATCTGCAGGAATCGTTGCTGCAAGGGCGTGTCTGCACAGATATCACGCGCTGTTCCGGTCTGCAGCACGCGTGCCTGATGCAGAATGACAAGGTAGTCGTCGGGACGGATTTCATCGGTCAGATGCGTCGCCCACAGCACCGTGGTGCCCTCGTGCGCCAGAGCGTGCACGTGGTCCGTGATCATGTGTCGGGAGGCCGCGTCCAGCCCCACAGTCGGTTCATCCAGCAGCAGAACCTCCGGGTTCGGAACAAGCGCGCGCGCAATCTCGGTACGCCGTCTGTGCCCGCCGTTCAGGCTGCGTACTTTCTCGCCGGCGCGTTCGAGCATGTCGAGCCGGTTCAGGGAAACCTCGATGCGCTTGCGCGCGTCCGGACCGGAAAGCCCATGCAGAGCAGCGAAATACAGAAGGTTCTGGCGCACGCTCAGATCGAGGTCGAGCGTCGGTTGCTGAAAGACGATCCCAAGCCGTGAGAGCGCCTCCCGCGGCGATGACTTCAGGTCGTGACCCGCGATCCGGATATCTCCCGAGGGACCCGTGAAAAGACGTGTCAGCAGGTTGAAGAGTGTCGATTTCCCGGCGCCATTTGGCCCGAGCAGGGCACAGAATGTTCCCTTTGGGACTGCGAAGCTCACATCGATCAATGCGGATTTTGGCCCGTAGCTGTAGTTTAGGCCGGAAACCTCGAGCCCGTTCATCTGATGGTGATTTCGAGCCGCTGCGTGTCTCCCGTGG
>JASFFN010000351.1:0-3519 GCA_050124275.1 Roseobacter sp.
ATGAGAGAAACCGATAGCGCCGTGCATTTGTGGCGGTGGTCTGCAGAGCCGCCAAAAACCGTCATATTGGCGAAAAGGGACGGGCTCTGCGTCTCCCTGGTTACCTCGCCTTCGCATATGACAGCCTGTTTCAACCAGTTGCGCAGCGCATTTTGTTCTCAGGATTGATGCCGAACGACGCGTATGTCAGGCCACGACGAGTTCCGTGCCCCACTCTTCACACCGTTCCTGCAGTTCGACGGGAACCGCCGCTTCCGTGAATACGGCCGTCAGCGACTGCATTGACGCGATGCGTACCGGAGCCGATCGCTCGAATTTCGAAGTGTCTGCGACCAGATAAGAATTTCGGGACTGCGCGATGATCGTCTGGCTGACACCAACTTCTTCAAGATCGAAATCGAGCAAGTCACCATCGGCATCCATCGCCGAACAACCGATGACAGCGACATCGAATTTGAACTGTCGTATGGCTTCGATCGCGACATTGCCAATCAGACCGCCATCGCTGCGCCGCAGCCGTCCTCCGGTAACGATTGTCTGGCAGTCGGGGTTTTCGAGAAGAATGTTGGCCACATTCATGTTGTTGGTGACGACCATGAGCTCCTTGTGCTCGAGAAGTTGGCGTGCCACGGCTTCGGTGCTTGTCCCGATGTTGAGAAACAGCGAGCAGCCATCCGGGATGCGCGCGGCACAGGCCTGCGCAATTGCGCGTTTGGCGTCGGCATTCAATATGCGCCGCTCGTCGTATTCGATGTTGGTCGTGCCCGACGGCAGAACGGCACCGCCGTGAACACGTTCGAGTTTGTTCGATTCGGCCAGTTCGGAAAGATCGCGGCGGATCGTCTGCAATGTGACGCCGAAACAGTCTGCAAGACCCTCCACGGTCACTTTCCCCTCGCGTCTTGCGATGCTCAGAATATCGGCTTTTCGAAAGTTTTGGGTCATTTCGCTTTCAAATTCCTTTTTTTGGGAGTTCTTCGGCAGGTTTTTGGCAAAGAAACAGGTTGGGCTGTCTTTGACAGTTGAGGGGTGTTTTCTTGCAGCGGTTTGCGGATCTTTCGCATTTTGATGTCGTATTTAATTAGGGTTTCCAGTCTTCATCAACGAAAATTACGAAAAAAAGAAAAAAAACGAACATAATCGCTTGAAGCCGCGCTGCCGCTAAGATAGCCGTTGTGCTGATCGGGGGGAGATGTGAGCAAGAAATCGGATGAAACCTTTGACCTGTTCATCATCGGCGGTGGCATCAATGGCTGCGGTATCGCCCGTGACGCGGCCGGGCGCGGGCTGAACGTTGCTCTGGCGGAGATGGGTGATCTCGCCTCGGCGACCTCATCGGCGTCAACAAAGCTCTTTCACGGCGGCCTGCGCTATCTTGAGTATTTCGAAGTCAAGCTGGTGCGTCACGCCTTGGCGGAGCGCGAGGTCCTGCTCAAGGCGATGCCACATATCAGCTGGCCTTTGCGTTTTGTTCTGCCCTATCACCACGAGATGCGCTTTGAAGGCGCAACGCCCACCTCACGGATACTCAATATCTTCATGCCATGGATGAAAGGGCGGCGGCCGGCCTGGCTGATCCGTTTCGGCTTGTTTCTGTACGACAGCCTTGGGGGGCGAAAAATACTGCCGGCGACCAGGACACTCTCGTTGAAGGGAAGCAAGGAAGGCGAGCCCTTGGAGGACCGGTTTGAGAAAGCTTTCGAGTATTCCGACTGCTGGGTCGAGGACTCGCGCCTCGTCGTTTTAAATGCGCGCGATGCCGCCGAGCGCGGGGCGGATATTATGGTGCGCACGAAAGTTCTGTCTGCGGCGCGCGTGCAAGATCATTGGGAAATAACGGTCGAAGACGAGGCTTCAGGCGGGAAACGGGTTGTTGCCGCCAAAATGCTCGTCAACGCCGGTGGGCCGTGGGTCGGAGACATTATCCAGCAAAAAGTCCGGATCAATTCCACCGAAGGCGTTCGGCTCGTCCGTGGCAGCCACATCGTCACAAGGAAACTGTACGATCACGACAAGTGCTATTTCTTTCAGGGTACGGATGGACGTATCATTTTCGCCATTCCGTATGAGACCGATTTTACACTGATCGGCACGACAGACGCAGAACATCCCGACCCTGAACTGCGCCCCGAATGCACCGAGGACGAGCGCGACTACCTGTTGAATTTCGCCAACCAGTACCTCAAACGGGACATCAAGGCAGACGACGTGGTCTGGTCCTATTCCGGCGTGCGCCCACTTTACGATGACGGCCAAAGCAGCGCGACGGCAGCGACCCGCGATTACACGTTGAAGGTGGACGACACAGGGGGCGCGCCGATTCTGAACATTTTTGGCGGAAAAATCACTACGTATCGTAAGCTCGCGGAAGACGCGATGGATAAGATCGTGCCCTATTTCCCCGGCACATCCGGCAACTGGACGGCTGGCGTTCCGTTGCCCGGCGGTGATTTTGCCGTGGACGCGTTCGACCGGCTCGTGGCAAAGCTGCACGACGACCATTCCTACTTGTCAAAATTCACTGCGCGCCGGATGGTACGCGCCTATGGTACCGACAGTTGGGTCATTTTGGCGGGGGCGCAGACACAGGATGATCTTGGCAAGGACTTCGGCTGGGGTTTGTCCGCACGAGAGGTCATGTGGCTGATGGAAAAGGAATATGCGCGGACGGCGGAAGACGTCGTCTGGCGCCGGAACAAGCTCGGGTTGCGTCTGTCGAAAGACGAGATCGCCGCTTTGGATGATTTCATGAAAGACAAACGACAGCATCTGACAGCGGACGCTGCGGAGTAAAGGGCAGAAAGGGGGAGGACATGACCTTAGTACTGGAGGGTGTGTCAAAAACCGTCGGCGGGTCGACCCATATCTACCCGACCGATCTTGAGTTGAAGAACGGCACAATGAACGTGCTGCTGGGGCCCACACTGTCGGGGAAAACGTCGTTGATGCGCTTGATGGCGGGCCTTGATGTTCCGGCGACCGGACGGGTGATCTGGAATGGCGAGGACGTGACGGGAATGCCCGTGCAGGATCGCAAGGTCGCGATGGTCTATCAGCAATTCATCAACTACCCTTCCATGACGGTCTACGATAACATCGCTTCGCCGATGAAACTGGTGGGACAATCGAGGTCGGAAATTGATGCGCGGGTGCGGGAGACCGCAGAGCTTATGAAGCTCACGCCCATGCTGGATCGCAAACCACTCGAACTTTCGGGCGGTCAGCAACAACGTTGTGCGCTTGCCCGGGCGCTGGTGAAAAACGCGGGTCTTGTTCTGCTCGATGAACCTCTCGCGAACCTCGATTACAAGCTACGCGAAGAACTGCGCGCCGAAATCCCGAGAATATTCGAAGAATCCGGGTCCATCTTTGTCTATGCAACGACGGAGCCGGAAGAAGCCCTTCTGCTGGGCGGGAACACGGCAGCGCTGTGGGAGGGGCGTGTGACGCAATTCGGACCGACGCCATCGGTCTATCGCAAACCCGTCGATGCAACGACGGCGCGGGTATTTTCGGATC
>JASFFN010000352.1:0-3510 GCA_050124275.1 Roseobacter sp.
AAGTACGTCCGGCCCTACTGCCGGACTTGAGCGTCCCAGTGGTTGTGGTGGCATTCGGGAAATACCTCGCATCTCTGGTCTGCTCGGAAATGCGAAGGATACGTGGCAATGAGCAGCAAAATGCCAAACTCGGATACATCACTGATCGCGGCCTGCACTGTAAGTCGTGACGTACAGAATTTCGATCTTCTCATCGAAGACATGGAACTGGCCCTTGGAGAAAACTGGGGCGACCTGGGGTTTGCCGAAGCACTCGCGTTCTTTGGACAACCCGAAGCACAGGCGCTTGAATTCATCGCCCTCGCGATGGATGAGTCCGACGAGGAGAACCTGGTTCTCATGGGTGAGATCATAACCCAGGCAAAAGCCCGCAACATCAAGGTGATCCTGATTGCGGAGGACGTGACGCCGGCGTCTTTGCATTCGCTGCTGCGTCAAGGTGCCGACGAATTCGTTCCCTATCCCCTCCCGGAAAATGAACTGCAAGAAGCCATTGAAAGGGTGCGGACAAGTGGCCAGCAGACGGTCGCAGGCCCGAACTCGCCGCAACTTCAGTCCGGTACGGAAAAGGAAGGAGCGGTCATTGTGGTGCATGGTCTCGCCGGAGGTTCGGGCGCGACCACGCTGGCGGTCAATCTCGCATGGGAACTGGCAACGAATGACAAGGGAGCAAGTCCCAGCGTCTGCCTGATCGATCTGGACCTGCAATACGGCGCCGTCGCAACCTATCTGGATCTTCCGCGACGCGAAGTCGTCTACGACATGCTCACGGATACGGAATCGATGGATGATGAAGCCTTCGGACAGTCGCTTCTGACATTCCAGGATAAGATGCAGGTGCTTACGGCCCCTGCCGAGATGTTGCCGCTCGACCTGATCTCATCGGAAGATGTCGAGCGCGTTCTCAGCGTGGCCCGCCGTCACTTTGACTATGTCATCATCGACATGCCCTCGACTCTCGTTTCCTGGAGCGAGGCGGTTCTGAACGCATCACACGTCTATTTTGCGACGGTCGAACTCGACATGCGCAGCGCTCAGAATACGCTGAGGTTCAAACGGGCGCTTCAGTCGGAAGACCTGCCTCTCGAAAAGCTGCGTTACGTCATGAACCGCGCGCCGAAATTCACCGATCTGTCCGGAAAGAGCCGCATCAAACGGATGGCGGAAAGCCTGAGCATCTCTATCGACCTGCAGATGCCCGATGGCGGCAAACCCATCACGCAATGCGCGGACCATGGTCTTCCGCTGGCCTTGTCGGCACCAAAGATCCCCTTGCGGCGGGAAATCGCAAAGCTTGCGGCATCCATTATTGAACTCGGCAGCAACGACGTTCAGGCGGCGTGATCTTGAAGGAAAACCTCTATGTTCTCTAAGTACAAGAAAGAAAAGCCGGCCACGCCAGCCAAACTGGATGCGCCCGCCGCGAAACAATCCGAACACGACGCGACCAAGCCGGCGCAAACACCGACTGTGATGCGCAAGGCGGCGCCCGCAACGCCTGCTCAGGTCACGCCGATCGACAAGGAACGCAAACGCAAAGAACGCATGGGCGAGATCAAGCTCGACCTGCACCGCGTTCTTTTGGACAGTCTGAACTTGTCCGCCCTTGAACATGCGACCGAGCAGGACCTGCGCCAGGAGATCAGCGCCATTGCAAGCGAGCATCTGCAGTCCCAGAGCATTGTTCTGAACCGTGAAGACCGTCAAACCCTGACATCGGAACTTTATGACGAGGTGACGGGCCTCGGGCCGCTTGAAACGCTGCTCAAGGACGACACGGTCAACGATATTCTGGTCAATGGACCGCATCAGATTTTCGTGGAACGGGATGGCAAGCTGGAACTGTCCGACATCACGTTCAAAGACGAACGTCACCTCTTGCGCATCATCGATAAAATTGTTTCCGCCGTTGGTCGCCGCGTCGATGAAAGCAACCCTTACGTGGATGCTCGCCTGAAAGACGGTTCGCGTTTCAACGCAATGGTGCCCCCCGTGGCAGTGGACGGATCGCTCGTTTCCATCCGGAAATTCAAAAAGGACAAACTGGGCATCGACGACCTCGTGCAATTCGGTGCGTTTACCGAAGAAATGGCCGCCTACCTGCAAGCGGCCGTCGCGACCCGGCTGAACATCATCGTGTCCGGCGGTACCGGCTCCGGTAAAACCACAACTCTGAACGCGCTGTCCTCTTTCATCGACAACTCCGAACGCATCCTGACCATCGAGGACACGGCGGAACTCCAACTGCAACAGACCCATGTGGGCCGGATGGAAAGCCGCCCTCCCAACGTCGAGGGCAAGGGCGAGGTTTCCCCGCGCGACTGTCTGAAAAACGCCCTGCGGATGCGCCCGGACCGAATCATCGTGGGTGAGACGCGCGGCGAGGAAGTGATCGACATGCTTCAGGCCATGAACACCGGCCACGACGGATCGATGACGACAATCCACGCCAACTCGGCCCGCGACGGGATCTCGCGTCTTGAAAACATGATCGCCATGGCCGGCATTGAAATGCCGATCAAGGCCGTGCGCAGCCAGATCTCATCCGCTGTGAACCTGATCGTGCAGGCCTCGCGTCTGCAGGACGGATCGCGCCGTATGACATCGATTACCGAGATTACCGGCATGGAAGGCGAAGTGATTTCCATGCAGGAAATTTTCCGCTACCAGCGCGTGGGTCTCACACCCGAAAACAAGATCATCGGTCACTTCACCGCCACGGGCGTGCGCTCGGCCTATGCCGAACGGTTCCGCTTGTGGGGCTACGACCTGCCGCCGTCCATCTATGAGCCCATCGCGGCGCAATAAGGATCAGCAACATGAGCATAGAACTAATCATTTACGGCCTGGTCTTCATAGGAGTACTCGTTCTCGTCGAAGGTCTGTATTTGGTAACTTTCGGTAAATCGATCAGCCTGAACAGCCGGGTCAACCGCCGGCTCGAAATGCTGGACAAGGGGACCGGGCGCGAGGAAGTCCTCGAAAAGCTGCGCAAAGAGATGCAGCAGCACATGAAGACGAAATCGATTCCGCTCTATTCCTTGCTGGGAGAGAAAGCGCAAAAAGCGGCAATCGCCTTTACCCCGAGACAACTCATCATGGTTATGGCGGTTCTGGCCCTCGTTGCCTTTCTCGGGCTGACCGTCGGCACTGCGTCCTCCCTGCCCGTGCGAATTGTCATGTCGATCGGTATCGGCGTGGGAGCGGTTTATTTCTGGGTCTCCAGCAAGGCAAACAAGCGCTTGAACATGATTGAAGAGCAACTGCCCGATGCGGTGGAACTGATGGTGCGGTCACTGCGCGTGGGTCACCCGTTTTCGTCGGCGGTGCAGATCGTATCCAAGGAAGTAAAGGATCCGCTTGCATCCGAAATGGGCATCATCGCAGATGAGTCGGCCTACGGCCGGGATGTGGGCGAAGCCCTGAAAGAGATGGCGGAGCGCCTCGATATGCAGGACTTGCGCTTCCTTGCCGTCGCCGTCAACATCCAGCAAACCTCGGGTGGTAACC
>JASFFN010000353.1:0-3504 GCA_050124275.1 Roseobacter sp.
ATTGTCACGCCACATCGAACATCAGTGGCTTGATCTGGCGGAACTTTCCGGTTTGCGCCAGTTTGTCGATGACGTCCGGCGGAACCTGATCGTCTACGTAAAGGAGCGCGATCGCCTCGCCGTGCGCCTCTGTCCGGCCAAGCGTAAAGTTCGCGATGTTGACGCCATTTTCGCCCATGGTCTGGCCCAGCGTTCCGATGATACCGGGGACGTCGATGTTTGTGGTGTAGAGCATGTGCTCCCCGACCTCGGCATCGATATTAATGCCCTTGATCTGGATGAATCGCGGTTTCCCGTCCGAGAATACCGTACCCGCGATGGAACGTTCGCGCTGGTCGGTGACGACCGTTACCTTGATATATCCGTCGAACACGCCCGACTTGTGCTGGTTGGTGGTCGAAATCTGGATGCCACGTTCTTCCGCGATTACCGGGGCCGAGACCATGTTGACGTCCGGATTGACTGTTTTCATGATGCCCGCAATGACGCCGCAATTCAGCGCGGAGAGGTTCATTTCGGCGACCGAGCCGTCGTAGAGAATGTTGATCGCCTTGATCGGCTCATCCGTCATCTGGCCGATGAACGAGCCCAGATGCCCCGCCAGCTTGAGCCATGGACCCATCAACTGCGCCTCTTCGGCGGTGACCGAAGGCATGTTGAGCGCATTCGCCACGGCACCGGTCAGCAGATAGTCGGACATCTGTTCCGCCACCTGAAGCGCCACGTTTTCCTGTGCTTCGGTCGTTGCAGCGCCCAGGTGTGGGGTGCAGACGACATTAGGCAGGTTGAACAGCGGGTTCTCTGTTGCCGGTTCCTTGGAAAAGACGTCGAATGCCGCCCCGGCGACATGGCCGGATTTCAGCGCGTCGGCCAAGGCTTCCTCATCGACCAGACCGCCGCGTGCGCAGTTGATGATACGCACGCCGGGTTTCATCTTGGCGATGGCTTCGGCGCTTAGGATATTGGCGGTCTTTTCCGTGTAGGGCACATGCAGGGTTATGAAGTCGGCGCGCTGCAGCAGGGTGTCCAGCTCGACTTTCTCGATGCCCATTTTCTTGGCCTTTTCCTTGCCGAGGTAGGGGTCATAGGCGATGACTTTCATCTTGAGGCCCAAGGCGCGCTCGCACACGATGCCGCCGATGTTGCCCGCGCCGATGACGCCCAGTGTCTTGCCGGTGAGTTCTACGCCCATGAACTTCGACTTTTCCCATTTGCCGGCGTGGGTGGATGCCGAGGCCTCGGGGATCTGGCGCGCCACGGCGAACATCATCGCGATAGCATGCTCGGCCGTCGTGATCATGTTCCCGTAGGGTGTGTTCATGACGATAATGCCCTTTTTAGAGGCTGCATCCTTGTCGATGTTGTCGGTTCCGATGCCCGCGCGTCCGATCACTTTGAGCTTGCTTGCGGCAGCGATGATCTTTTCCGTGACCTTTGTCGCTGACCGGATCGCAAGCCCGTCATAGTCGCCGATGATCGCAGCGAGTTTGTCTTTGTCTTTTCCGACATCGGGTTGAAAATCCACATCGATGCCGCGGTCTTTGAAGATCTGAACCGCTGCCGGGGACAGTTTGTCAGAGATGAGTACTTTGGGAGCCATGCTCAGGGTCCTTTATCTGATGGGAAGTTGGACAGCGCGACAGGGTCGCGCTGCCGACATCATTTGGAAATTTCGGCCTCGAAAGCCCACGCGAGCCAGGGCAGCATCGCGTTGATATCCGCGGTCTCGACCGTGCCGCCGCACCAGATACGCAACCCCGGAGGGGCGTCACGATAAGCACCGATATCGAGGGCAACATTCTCGTCGGCAAGGCGCTTTGCCACTGCCTTGGCGAAAGCTGCACCGTCTTTGATCCGGTCATCGGAAAACTTCAGGCAGACGGAGGTGTTGGACCTTGTTGCCGGATCGACGGCGAGGAAATCGATCCAGTCATGCGTCTCTACAAAGGCGGAAATCGCTGCCGTATTTGCGTCGGCACGTGAAATCAATCCTTTCAGGCCGCCGACCGATCTGGCCCAGGCCAGCGCTTGCAGATAGTCCTCGACGCAGAGCATCGAGGGCGTGTTGATCGTGGCGCCGGAAAAAATTCCGTCGATCAGCTTGCCGCCCTTCGTCAGCCGGAAAATTTTCGGCAACGGCCATGGCGGCGTATAACTTTCCAACCTGTCAACGGCCCGGGGAGAAAGGATAAGCATACCGTGCGCAGCCTCGCCACCAAGCACTTTCTGCCAGCTGAAGGTGGTGGCATCGAGTTTGTCCCAGGGCAGATCCATCGCGAATGCGGCGGAGGTCGCGTCGCAAAGGGTCAGTCCTTTCCGATTGGCCGGGATCACGTCGCCCGAGGGCACCCGAACACCAGAGGTAGTGCCGTTCCAGGTAAAGCAGACGTCGTGATCGTAATTCAGCGCGGCCATATCGACGATTTCGCCGTAGTCGGTCGTGTGTACCCTGTGCTCGATCTTGAGCTGCTTGGCGACGTCCGTCACCCAGCCGGCACCGAAGCTTTCCCAGGCGACCATTTCGGCCGGTCTCTCTCCGAGAAGTGACCACATTGCCATCTCGTAGGCGCCGGTGTCGGAGGCAGGCACGATCCCGATCTTGTAATCGGCAGGCACGCCGAGCACATCGCGTGTCGTTTCGATCGCTTCGTGGAGCTTTGCCTTACCTTCGGCTGCACGGTGCGAACGGCCAAGAGGCGCGTCTGCCAGTGAATTCAAACTGAATGTGGGGGGTTTGGCGCAAGGGCCTGATGAAAAACGCGGATTTGCCGGCCGCGTCGCCGGTGTCGTCATAGCCATTTGTGCTATCCTTCCAGATATGCGCCCTTCGTTGGGGAAGGGTGTCCCACCGACGGATGTACGGGGGACGCCGGTCTGGTGCAATGGGTAAAATGCAGCTAGAACGCCGCTTGGTCGCTTTTTTGCGACACGGCAGATGAGATTGGAAAATCAGCTTGTGTTCTCGGTAACTTTGATGAGCGCCCCGGCCAAGCGGGCGCTGGATGCCGGTCTGGTCGCCTCCCTGCGCAATGCCTGGGGTGGTTCGGATGCGGTGTGGCTTGCTCCCGGTGTCGCTGCCGAATTCGAGATCTCGATGTTGCCCGAAAACCGCTGGCAGGTTTGGGAAGATGTCCAGAAGTTAGGGGTTGATCTGGTGGTGCAGCGCTCTGCAGGGCGACGCAAGAAGATGCTGCTGGCGGATATGGACAGCACCATGATCCAGCAGGAATGCATTGATGAACTGGCGGACGAAGCAGGCGTCGGCGACCGGGTGAAGGACATCACGGCGCGTGCGATGAATGGCGAGCTCGACTTCGAGGCCGCGCTTCGTGAGAGGGTCGGATTGCTCAAAGGGTTGCCGGTGTCCGCCATCGACAGGGTGATCCATGAGCGGATCACCCTGATGCCGGGCGGGCCCGCGCTGCTTGCCACGATGAAGGCGCAGGGCGCCCACACGGTTCTGGTTTCAGGTGGTTTCACGGCGTTCACGGAGGTTATAGCGCG
>JASFFN010000354.1:0-3503 GCA_050124275.1 Roseobacter sp.
AGAAACCGATGCCCGGTACTTTGGGCAGGTCGAACCGGGCGCGCCCCATCATGTAAAGCGCCCAAAGCCGCGATGCTCCCCGCGCAAAACGGAAAAAGCTGAGGGTCGCGACGGGTGTTTCGATCATTTTGCGCACGTAGACTCACGAAAGTGTCAACTAACTCTGACACTATTTCGGGCGAAAGGAAAGAAGGCAATTGTCAAGTTAACTAGACACATCTACTGTACTTCCATGATGACACGAGTTGACCCGATCGAATCCGTCGAGAGAATTGCGCAGACTGGCGCGCGGGCAATCGTCATTGGCGCGGGTCTTGGCGGACTGGCCGCCGCGATGCGGCTCGGTGCCAAGGGATACCGCGTGACGGTGATCGACAGGCTCGACGTGCCGGGCGGACGCGGGTCGGCAATCTGGCAGGATGGCCACCGTTTCGACCTCGGACCCACGATCGTAACCGTGCCGCAGCTTTATCGTGAACTCTGGGAGGCTTGCGGGCGCGATTTCGACGCCGATGTCACGTTGCAGTCGCTGGATCCCTTTTACGAGATCCGCTGGCCGGACGGCACGAAATTCGTGGCTCAGCAGGATACCGACAAGCTGCGCGCCGAGGTGGCCAAGCTCTCTCCGTCCGATGTGGCGGGGTTTGACAAGTTCCTGCAAGACAGTGCCAAACGATACTGGTTCGGGTTCGAGGACCTTGGCCGGCGGTCGATGCACAAGCTCTGGGACCTCGTCAAGGTGCTGCCGACCTTCGGGATGCTGCGCGCGGACCGCTCGGTATACGCGCATGCGGCCAGCCGGGTCCGGGATGAAAAACTGCGCATGGCGCTCAGCTTTCATCCTCTTTTCATCGGCGGCGACCCGCTGCATGTCACCTCGATGTATATTCTCGTGGCCTACCTCGAAAAGGAATTCGGCGTGCATTATGCCATGGGCGGGCTGGCAGCGATGGCCCGGGCGATGGCGAGGGTGATCGAGGATCAGGGCGGCACGCTGCTGATGAACACCGAAGCGGACGAGATCGTCGTGCGCGAGGGAGCGGTCACCGGTGTCAGGCTGAAAAACGGTCTGGAAATGGGTGCGGATATCGTCGTCTCCAACGCCGATGCGGGCCATACCTATACAAGGCTGATGCGCAACCATCCCAAGAAACGCTGGACAAAAGCCAAGCTTAAGAAGACCCGGTATTCCATGAGCCTCTTTGTCTGGTACTTCGGCACCAAAAGCACGCGCGGCCTGTGGAAGGACGTTGGCCACCACACGATCCTGAACGGCCCCCGCTACACGGGATTGCTCAAGGATATCTTCATCAAGGGCAAGCTGTGCGACGACATGAGCCTCTACGTGCATCGCCCCTCCGTCACCGATCCGAGCGTGGCGCCGGAAGGAGACGATACCTTTTACGTGCTCAGCCCCGTGCCGCATCTGGGGCATGACAACGGGGTCGACTGGGCGGTCGAAGAGCCGAAGTACAAAGCCAGAATGCTGAAGGTGCTCGAAGAGCAGATGCTGCCCGGTCTGAGCGACAAGATCAGCACCGAAATGGTCTTCACGCCCGAGAGCTTTCGCGACCGCTATCTGAGCCCCCTCGGCGCGGGTTTCTCGATCGAGCCGCGCATTCTGCAAAGCGCATGGTTCCGGCCGCACAACATCTCGGAAGAGGCAAAGGGCCTCTATCTCGTGGGGGCAGGCACGCATCCCGGGGCAGGGGTGCCGGGGGTGATTTCGACGGCGGAAGTGCTGGGCACGCTGGTGCCGGATGCACCGGCTGTCGTGGAGACAGTACTGGAGGCCGCGGAATGATCGCACCTGCCGATCTGGAGTATTGCCGGGAAGCCATCCGGCATGGCTCGCTGTCCTTTCACGCGGCCTCAAAACTCCTGCCGGCGCAGGTGCGGGATCCGGCGCTGGCGCTTTACGCGTTTTGCCGGCTGGCTGACGACGAGGTGGACCTGAAAAAAGACAAGGTGGGATCGGTGCTGCGGCTGCGCGACAGGCTCGATCTGGTCTATGCGGGCCGTCCGCGCAATGCGCCCACCGACCGCGCATTCGCGGCGATTGTCGATGCATTCGAGATGCCGCGCGCCTTGCCCGATGCGCTGCTGGAAGGCCTTGCGTGGGACGCGGAGGAGCGGCGCTATCAGACCATGTCGGAGGTTCGCGACTACTCGGCGCGGGTGGCCTCCGCCGTGGGTGCGATGATGTGCGTGCTGATGCGCGTGCGCGATGCGGACGCGCTGGCGCGGGCCTGTGATCTGGGCGTCGCCATGCAGCTCACCAACATCGCGCGGGATGTGGGCGAGGATGCGCTGGAAGGGCGCATCTACCTGCCCCTCGAGTGGCTGGAAGATACGGGGATCGAGGCGGACGCCTTTCTGGCCGCCCCCAGACCCACGAGGGCGCTGCGGGCCATGGTCAAACGTCTGGTGATGGAGGCGAACCGGCTTTACTACCGGTCCGAGGCGGGGGTTTGCGCACTGCCTGCGGCCTGCCGCCCCGGTATTTTCGGTGCGCGGTTCATCTATGCGGGGATTGGCGCACAACTGCGAGAGATGGAATACGATTCCATCTCGACGCGCGCGCGTACGAGCAAGTTGCAAAAGCTCGGATGGCTGGGTCAGTCGATTCTGCGCGCCGGGGCGACGACGGTGATGCCGCGCAATCCGGTCATCTATGCGCGGCCCCTCGATGAGGTGGCGTTCCTGGTCGATGCGACGGCACGTGGCGCGCGGCAACCCTCGCGCAGCGACGCTTTGATTTCAGTGCTGTCCACGCTGGAAGCGCGGCGTCAGGCGCAGCGGGCCGAGTTGACAGCTCGCAGCGCCGGCGCTACCTGAGCGCGATGTTCTGGCTGCTCTTCTGTATTTTTCTCGCCGCCTGTCTGGGGGCAGGAACCACTGGTGGCCTTTTCCCGCCGGGGCCTTGGTACCGCAGCCTTGAAAAGCCGTGGTTCACCCCGCCCGACTGGGTATTTCCGGTGACATGGACGGTGCTCTATGTCTGCATCGCTGTCGCAGGGGCGCGTGCGGCGATGGCGGAGGAGAACGGGATCGCGCTGGCATTCTGGGCACTGCAGATCGCCTTCAACGGCCTCTGGACCCCGGTGTTTTTCGGACTGAGGAGAATCCGCCTGGGAATGGCGGTGGTGTCCTTCCTTTGGCTCGCGGTGTTCTGCGCGATGCTGGCGCTCTGGCAAGTGGATTGGATTGCTGGCGCGCTTTTCGCGCCCTATCTGCTCTGGGTCACCATCGCGGCGGCGCTGAACGCAGGCGTGTGGTGGCTCAACCCGGATGTCGCGCGTAACCCGCCGGAGATTGCGCAATAAGATGGCCACCGGCAGCCATCGTTGCGCCTTGTCTGGCTAAAAACGCTGACTGGACCAGGAAAGCGCGCTGTCAGCAGTGGAGGCGGTCCCTTTGTGTCTTAAGGGACTTGAAGCGGGTGTCTTGCATGAGATCGTCAAGGACCTGGTCAACGGAAGCAAAACGTGCGCCATTTATGC
>JASFFN010000355.1:0-3502 GCA_050124275.1 Roseobacter sp.
CTCGGCGGCGAATCCCGGGAACTGACCTTGCTGTTCAGCGATGTCCGCGGTTTTACAGCCATCGCGGAGGAGTTCCGAGATGATCCGGAAGCGCTGACACTGCTGATGAACCAGTTTCTCACGATATTGTCCAACGCGATTATGGATCAAAAGGGCACCATCGATAAGTTCATGGGAGATGCGGTGATGGCGTTCTGGAATGCACCGCTGGACAACGAAGATCACGTCCGTGCGGCCTGCCGCGCCGCATTGCGCATGATACGCGATGTGAGAAACTTCAACCTCGAACGCATGGAGGCGATCGAAGGACGCGATCGTCTCCGGAAGTCGCGGTCGGACAGGGCACACAGGAGCATACAGACCATTCACCGACTGAATGTCGGCATAGGCATCAACACGGGGCAATGTGTTGTCGGCAACATGGGCAGCGATACGCGTTTCGACTACACTGCTCTTGGTGATCCGGTCAATGTGGCCTCGCGGCTCGAGGGTCAGTCACGATATTACGGCACGCCTATCATTCTGGGACAAGCCACGGCGCGCGTCGTCAGAGGTGAATTCGCAACGCTCGAACTGGATATGATCCGCGTCGTTGGCAAGGAGGTCCCGGAAAACATCTATGCCCTGCTGGGAGATGAAACCATGTTCGCCAATCCGGCGTATCATGTGGCAGAGGAAAGCAATCGCAGGATGCTCGCAGCCTACAGGTCTCGAAACTGGGATGACCTTGAAACGTCACTTGACGTATTACAAAAAGATCTCAATGTCCTGGGCGTGGGAATGCAGGATTACATCGAGATGTACCGCCAGCGGCTTGACGACCTGCGTGCATCGCCGCCCGGGCCTGAGTGGGACGGCGTTTTCGTTTCTGCCAGGAAATGATCATCTTTCACGCAAAGCCTCTGCCTGTGCGCGCAGTATCGGTTTCGCGAGATAAGACAGAACCGTCTTCTCGCCGGTCTGTATGTCAACGGAAGCGATCATGCCCGGCGTTATCGGCAGCGGATCGTCTTCGCTTCCAAGGAACGATTTGTCCGTGCGCACAACTACACGAAAGAACTCCACACCTTCCTGCGTGGAAATCGTATCCGCGCCGATACGGATAACCTCCCCCTCCAAGGCGCCGTAGACCAGATAGTCATAGGCCGAGATCTTGACGGAAGCCGGTTCGCCGGTCTTGACGAAAGCAATATCGCGCGGACCAAGGTCCGCCTCGATGAGCAAGCGGTCATCGAGCGGCACGATCTCGACCAGCGGTGCGCCGGGCTGAACGACTGCGCCGATGGTTTTTGCGTTGATTGTATTTACTGTCCCGCGCACCGGCGCGCGCAGTTGTGCCCGCGTGACCCTGTCATTGGCGCTGCGCAGGGTTTCCTGAACCACCGCCAGTTCAACCTGCAACTGCGCAAGGCGCTGCCGCGCGGTCAGCACATAGGCCGAACGCGCCGCAGAGATCTGATTTTCGGCCTCTTCAATCGCCCGCAGCATCCGCACTTCGGTCGCTTCGCTTACGGCAATATCGCCGCTGAGTTCCGCAAGCCGGGACTGCAGACGGAGCAGCTCGATCTGAGGTACAAGGCCGCGATCGAACATGTCTTTCGTCAGCGCGATTTCCTCGGACAGAGGCGCTATGATGGCACGCGTCCGGTCTCTCAGCGCGCGTACCTCGTTCAGTTCGCTGCGCCGTTGTTCGAGCTGCGATTCGAGTACCTGCAATTCCTGCTCCAGCTGGTCCCGGCGTGACAGAAAGACCTGCACTTCCGCCGCCGTGGCGAGCGGGTTTCGCGTGGGTAACCCGGCGGGAAAGCTGATCTCGCTGGCAAAACTCGCTTCAGCTTCGAGCCGCGCGATTTCGGCGCGGATCGCGGTTTCTTTCTCAAGAAGTTCGCCGCGTTCCGCCGCAAAGCGCGTATCGTCGATCTGCATAAGAACGTCGCCTGCATCGACGATATCGCCTTCGCTGACATTGACGGCACGTACGATTCCACCTTCGAGGCTTTGCACGGTCTGGACCTGTTGCGAAGGAATGACACGCCCCACCGCGCGCGCGGTTTCTTCGATCCTGTAGGTTGCGGCCCAGGCAACGAAAGCCGAAAGACCAAGCGCGACAACGACCAGCAATCGCCACGACCCGCTATCGCGGGGAGCTGCTTCGGCGCCCGAAACGTTGTTTGCAAACTCGTCTTCTATGCGGTTTCCGAACATGCGCTACTCTTTCGCCCGTGCGGCACCCATGGCCCGAAGGTTGGCCAGTACATCATCACGCCCGCCGTCCAGCACCACGCGGCCCTGATCCATGACAATCAGCCGACCCGCCATCGCCGCAAGAGACTGCCGGTGCGTACAGATCAACATGCCCACGCCTTGCCCATTCAACTCGGCGAGGCGATCGATGATCTGGCCTTGCATGCGCTGATCCATGGCGTTGGTCGGTTCGTCCAGAAACAGCGTCTTGGGGTAGCGCAGCAATAGTCTGGCCAAAGCGACGCCTTGCCGCTGCCCGCCGGACAGCCGCCGTCCCTGTTCTCCGATGAAGAGGTCGAGCCCTTCCGGAACGTTGGACAGAAACTCGTCCATCGCGGCGAAATAGAGCGCGCGCTTGATTTCGGCATCGCTGGCCGAACCGTTTCCGACCGTCAGGTTCTCCCGCAAGGTGCCAGTAAACAGATCCGGCACCTGCGGCAGATACCCGATGCCGCGCCGAAGTTCCGCCGGGTCGTATTGCTCCAGCGCCACGTCATCGATCAGGACTGTCCCGCTGTCCGGTCGCAGCAGACCGGAAATCACCTTGCCAGCCGTCGTTTTTCCCGATCCGACGCGCCCCAGAAAGGCGACGCATTCCCCCGGAGCGATTGAAAAGCTGACATCCTTCAACGCGGGCACCTGGCTTTGCGGATAGCGGAAGCTCACGCTCTTGAGCGTCACCGCGCCCTTCAACACCTGCGCATCCGATGTGATCGTCGCCTCCTGTTCAACGGGCAGCGCCATGAACCTGTTGAGCGCCGCAAGCGATTTGAAGGCGTACTGCGCGCGGAATATGGTCTGGGCAATGGTACCCAATGGGGACAAAACGCGGCCCGCCAGAATGTTGGCGGCGATCAGACCGCCGATGGTGATACGTCCTTCGGCCACCAGAAAGACACCCCATACGATGATGAGGACACTGACCGACTGCTGTATCAGCATGGTGCCATTCGACGCGAAGCCCGACCAGAACTTGGTTCGGCCGTTGACCTGACTGGACGCGGCAACCGCATTTTCCCATTCCCGCTGCATCAGAGGTTCGGCGTTCAGCGTTTTGATCGTCTCGATACCGGCCAGCGATTCAATCAGAACCGTGTGGCGTTTGGTTGCCATTTGCTGCGCGCGTTCCGCCGCGCGTCCAAGAGGTAGCTGAGCAAGCAATGCCAGCGCGATGACAACCGGCACAGCGCAAAGCGGCACGAGGGCAATCGGCCCCACGATGAAATACAGCGCCGCAATGAAGATGCCGATGAACAGA
>JASFFN010000356.1:0-3483 GCA_050124275.1 Roseobacter sp.
CCTTGCTGCACGACAGCGCCGTCCTTGAGGATCACCAGATGGTCTGCCAGCTTCAGCGCCTCGTCGAGATCGTGGGTGATGAAGACGATGGTCTTTTTCAGCTCGATCTGCAACTCGAGCAACAGATCCTGCATGTCGGTCCGGATCAGCGGATCGAGGGCCGAGAAGGCCTCGTCCATCAGCATGATGTCCGTACCCGCCGTCAGCGCCCGGGCAATGCCGACGCGCTGCTGCATGCCGCCTGACAATTGCGACGGGTAGCGTTCTTCATATCCGCTCAGACCAACGCGGTTCAGCCACTTGCGGGCCTCGCGTTCCTGCGTGTCGCGGTCTGCCCCCCGCACGGCGAGCGCGGTTTGCGCATTTTGCAAGACGGTCCGGTGCGGCAGGAGCGCAAATTTCTGAAAGACCATTGCCATCTTGCTCTGCCGCAGACGCCGCAGATCGGCCTCGGACAGTTTCGTGACGTCCTCGCCGTCCACCAGTATCTCGCCGGCCGTCGGGTCAATGAGCCTGTTCAGATGCCGGATCAGCGTGCTCTTGCCCGAGCCGGAGAGGCCCATGACGACGGTGATCTCGCCGGCCTGCATGTCGACGTTGATGTCCTGCAGCCCCAGCACATGGCCGTAGTCGGCCAGAAGCCGGTCCTTGCCGACACCCGCGCGCACGTGCTCCATCATCGCCTTGTCGCGAGGGCCGAAAATCTTGTAGACCCCGCGCAATCTGATCTTTGGCATTGCTGTCATGCGTTGGGTCTCAATGCGCCTTGTGATTTTTGTCGATGCGGTTGAGGGCGGCCTTGGAGGCGCGATCAAGGATCACCGCCAGCAGGACGATACCGAAACCCGCGATGATGCCCACGCCCAGTTCCAGATTGCGGATGCCCCGCAACACCAGAACGCCGAGGCCGGGCGCCGACACCAGCGAGGCGATCACGACCATGGCAAGACTCATCATGATCGTCTGGTTCACCCCTGCCATTATATTGGGCAGCGCGAGGGGCAACTGCACACCCCAGAGCTTTTGCCGCTTGGTCATGCCAAAGGCGTCCGCCGCCTCGATGACGTCGGGATCGACCAGACGAATCCCGAGATCGGTGAGGCGGATCACGGGCACGATCGCGTAGAGGATGATCGCAATCCCGTAAAGTTTTGATTCCGTGACGGAAAACAAAAAGATCAGCGGGATGAGATAGACGAAGGTGGGCAGGGTCTGCAGCAGGTCCAGCACCGGGACGATGAGTCGTTGCAACGTGTTCGAGCGCGACATTGCAATCCCGATCGGCACGCCGAGCGCCACAGACAATCCCGTGCAGACAAAGATGATCGAGAGCGTTTCGAGAGCGACATCGAGATGGTCGATGACACCGAGGAAAAGAAAGGAGGCGGTCACGAAAGCCGTGACGCCGATCGAGCGTGAAACGAACCATGTCAGCGCGATCAGAAGCGGGACGATTATGAACCATGGCGTGGTGGTGAAAAGCCAGAGCGCGCCGTCTAGCATCCACGAGAGCGGTTGCGTGATCGGGTCCAGCACCATCTTCAGGCCCGCGCGCGCGGAAAGGAAGGCGTTCTCGACGCCGGCTGTCATGTCCCGGGTCTGCGGAATCTTCGCGCAGGACTCGTGCAGGACATCAAGCGACGGAAACGGCAGGCCTTCGGTCGCTTGTTCCTTATCGCCGCTGTTGAGTTGTCCCAAAAGCGCCTGCATCGAAGTCGGTGCGGCCTGCGCATTCTCATCGCACCAGTCCCGCAGACCCAGCGCGTCAAACAGCCTGTCATAGTAAGCCATGCAAGTCCCCTTCGCCTTGCAGACAGCGCCGCCCGATGCCCGGGCGGCGCTTTGAAATCACTGCAAAGAAGGTTACTGCAGCAGCGCGCTGAGCTTGGTTTTGGCGTCCTCGTTCAGCCAGCCGGCCCATGTGTCCTTGTAGTTGGTCAGGAAGTAGACCGCCGCCTCTTCGTAAGAGGCGTTGTTGGTCTCCTGCCAGGCGAGGACTTCTCCCATCTGCGCGTTGGTAAAGCTCATTTTGGAGAGCATGTCCGCTACTTCGGGTTCGCGTTCCGAGAATGTCGTCGTCACGGCGGTGACGACATTGGATGTCGGATAAGCCGACAAGCCCGGTGTCGCGCAGTCTTCGAGCCCGTTGCAGGTATGCGTGGCCTCGTCGTAGGGGGGCATTTCCACCTGTACCATGGGATATTTGCCAAGCACGGACGTGGGGGCCCAGTAGTACCCGAACCACGGCTCCTTCGCCTCATACGCTGCGGCAATGGCCGTGGCGAGCGTCTCGCCCGATCCGTGCTGGAAGCGCTCTACGCCCGCTTCGGCAAGCCCGGCCGCCTTGAAATTGTTGTTGTTGGTGATGTCGCACCCCCAGCCGGAGGGGCAGTCGTGAAACAGGCCGCCAACGAGTTCGGGGTTTGCCTTGATACCTTCCAGCGTCGTCAGTTCCGGATGCTCTTCGGCGAGATAGGCGGGGATCCACCATGCTTCGACGCCGCCATCGGAAAGGACCTTGGAAAGTTCCACCAGTTTCCCTTCGGCGACCAGATCGTCGTAAACTTCCGTGTAGCTGGTCCAGAGTTCGGTCAGAATGTCGGGCTGACCGGTTTCCGCGACCGACGTCATCGCCGGCACGGTCGTGGTTGGCACGACGGTCACGTCGCAGCCATAGCCCTGTGTCATCAGAAAATTCGCGACCGAGGTGACCACGGCGGCGGACGCCCAGTCCATTTCCGTGATCGATACTTCGCCGCAGTCCGCATATGCGGCGGACGCGCTCATTCCCGCCGACACGCAAAGCCCTGCCGTCAAGAGTTTGAAATTCATGGGTATCTCCCTGTTCGAGCCAGCGTATGAGACTGGCGTTACGGGCTTTTTGCCCTTTTGAGTAATCGTATTTCTCTTTGCCCCGGGTTGTCGAGATCACTGCCGGGAGAACGAAAACACTGCTGAAATGAGTATTTAGCTGAAGACGTATGGTCAAGCTTTGAAGCTGGTCACTCGATCGGAGGCACATCATGGGCTGCGGGTTGACGCCAAGGCATTTATGAAATTGTTCAGCCGGATGGACATTCACCCAAAATCCGATAACCGTCGGCACGGGTCAGAAGGTTGGTCATTAAAGTGGCGGGGCGCAAAGACAATGGATCGGGCAACGGTCGTTCATGAAAATTTCCTCAGACGGGTCGCGGCGCGAGACTTCCCCGGCGGCGCGCCCGCGCGCAGTGAAATCGCGCCGCACAAGATGGTCGAAATCTTCCGGTCGCAATGCCTGTCACGTCAGCTGGACCGCACCAGCCGCGCCCTGCAAAAAGCCGGACAAGGCTATTACACCATCGGCTCCAGCGGGCACGAGGGCATTGCGGCCGTTGCCGAGAGCCTGAGACCCACCGACATGGCTTTTCTGCACTACCGCGATGCTGCCTTTCAGATTCAGCGGGCGCAGCAGGTGCCCGGGCAAACACCGGCGTGGGATAT
>JASFFN010000357.1:0-3483 GCA_050124275.1 Roseobacter sp.
ACGCGCGACCAGAGGTTCCCTACATAACGAGCCCGAAACAAGCACCGGCGCACGAGCCAGGGTTGTCCGTGTGACCGGGATGCTTGTCGCCACGACGTGCGAAAAGTAGCTTGCCGGTTGCACGGCCAAACCTTAATGTGACACTAATATGACGAGCTTGGGTTGGGGGCTGCCATGAGCAACGCGCGTGCGGTGTATGTCGCGGAGACTGACGAAAACGGTCGCGTCGAGTGGGTGTGGGTTAGCGAACCCGGTCGCACGCCCGCTCGACCTGTCAGGAACTTCTCCAGCCACATGGAAAAGCTTCAAACAGGCGAAGTTGTCGGCGCGCCACGCGCTGCGGTCGTCAACTGGGTAAACGATCGCGCCAATCGAAAAGACGGCGTCGGCGCCTGACCGCCTTTCAATTCATTCCGCATCGGTTTACCGCGGATCGCAATGGTGCCACGCAAGGCGACGTGGCAAAGTGCTAGTTTCTTTGATAACTCGATGCCGCGTAGAGTTTCCGCGGCAGCCAGGGGAGTATGTATCTCCGCGGACCCATCCGGGGACGCGTCAGCAGTGCGCTTGCAGTCATGAGTGTCATGTCTTGCCTCAATCTTGGACTCGATGTTATATCACTTGTATATACAAGGTATACCCAAACCGGACTGATTGCAACCGTAATGCCCAAGACGAAGAATAAGAACCGCAAGGACAGCCAGTTGGTGCTCCGTCTGCCTAAAGAGGAACGCGATGCTTTTGTGACCCTGTGTGATGATCTCGATACGTCTGCAGCGCGGGAGATTCGTCGGTTCATCAGGAATTTTCTGGAAGAACATCAGCCGCGCAAGGATGGATGAAGACGACGCTGGAAGGCGGCGCCTCGCGAGAACAATTCCGCTTGCGCGGTGCGCATGTCACGGGGTTCGCACTCTTCCAAAAATCTTCTGGCCTTCGAACCCACGTAGCTCACCGAACAAACATTCAATTGAACAATGCCCGCAAAGATGCCCCAACCATCTTTGACAGGCAACTTGTCTGCGCAATCGTGGCGGCGGCACCTGAGACGCTTCGATACTGCCGCGTCAAGGCCGACACAACTTCGTTACACGTTTCTGTCATAGACGGATCAAAAGACCGAACAGAAAAAATTTTGGCGGCTTTTGTTGAGCAGAAGTGCAAATACGCAGACTGATGTTGGCCTTGAGAGCCAACAAAACGGGCCATTCGCGAAACCACTCCCGAGCCTTTCGCGCATTTTGGTGATTAGCGACGCGTGGTCGCCGCAAGTCAACGGTGTCGTCCGAACGTATCAAGCTCTGCAGCGGCAGCTTTCCGTAGCCGAATGCACGTTGCGCGTCATTGGGCCTGCAGATTTTCCCAACATGGCCATGCCCTCTTACCCTGAAATCCGACTCGCCCTGCCGTTGTCGGCACGGCTCGCAAGAATGATCGAAGCTTTCGATCCTCAGGCGATCCATATTCCCGTCGAAGGCCCTCTTGGATGGTTGGCGCGCCGCTGGTGTCTCAGGCACAACCGCGCCTTTTCGACAGCGTTCCACACCAATTTTCCGGCATATGTGGCTGTCCGAACACCGCGGTTCTTGCGGTCTCAGACCGAAACTGCAGCGATTTCCATGCTGCGCCGCTTCCACAAACCCGCGCAGTTCATCTACACTGCAACCCCGGCGCTTGATGAACTGCTTAAAGGATGGGGCGTTGGCAACAGATTTAAGCGGCTGTCGCGTGGAGTGGATGCCTCGCTCTTTTATCCTGATACTGCATACCGAAATGCATCTGGCAAACCTATGCTGCTATACGTCGGCCGCGTCGCACCAGAGAAAAACATCGAAGCGTTTCTCGCACTGGACGTTCCTGGAAAAAAGGTTGTTGTCGGAGACGGACCACAACTCGCAGCCTTGCAGCGACAATATCCGGATGTAGTCTTTCGTGGACTGCTCGTCGGCGAACCTCTCGCCGAGGCATATCGACAAGCCGACGTGTTTGTTTTCCCATCAAAAACGGACACTTTTGGAAACGTTTTGCTGGAAGCAATCGCGTCAGGATTGCCATGTGCTGCCTACGACGTTACCGGCCCGCGCGACATCATTTCGGGCGATCCTATGCTGGGTGCGGTAGATGACGATCTTTCTACGGCCGTTGCCCGCGCGCTTGCGGCGCCGGGACGCCGACAGTCTCGACATGAATTCGCAGTTAAAAAGTACAGTTGGGAAAAAGTCGCCAGCGATTTCCTAAACAACTCGGCGGAACTCCAAAAATGAGCAATTCATCGGAATTTCGCAGTGTTTTCGTTTCCGATCTTCATATTGGATATAAGGGAGCGGATATCAGATCGCTGAATACTTTTTTGCGTTCCCACAGATATCGACACCTTTATCTCGTCGGAGATATCCTGGACGGGTGGAAGCTGGAAAAGCGCTGGTACTGGTGCCAAGATTATAGCGATTTCCTTGATCTACTAATTCAGCTGAACAGCATAGGCGTGCGGATAACGTTGCTGACTGGCAACCATGATGAAAAACTCCGTGAACCCGAGGCCTGTCATTTTCGTCCGATCCTTCTCAGACAGTTCGGACTCCGTCTGACAGAACGGGTCATACACCGCACAACGGATGGGCGTCACCTGATTGTCATGCATGGAGACCAGTTCGACGGTCCCCTGTTGAGAAGGACATCCAAACGCGCTGACGGAGTCTGGTCGCGTCTGGGCGAGTCTTCGTGGGTGAGACCAAAAACAGCAGATGCACAAGAGAACGGAAAACGTTTGCGCTGGTCGCTTGGCAAAGCAATTGCGACCAATGCCAAATCGCTGATCTGCAGTTTTGCTGATACTGCGTTGCATCATGCAGTCCGCAACGGATTCGACGGAATTGTTTGCGGTCACAGCCACGTTGCCGCAGTAACGTCTCACGGTGCTCATGTGTTTGCAAATTGCGGATCTTGGACTGGCGCCCGCGAAACCGGCGGTTGCCATACGGCGGTTGTCGAACGCTGCGACGGGACCTTGGAGTTGATGACTTGGCCGTCAATGCGACTATCCCTGCAAGATCAAAGATCCCGGACACTCAGCCCGGATCAGCTAAACACACGAACTGCAAAGGCAGCGAGGCTCGCCCACCTCGTGCACAGGCTCTGGATGCCCCTGCGCGTTGATAGTGCAGCCACGGATCATCATTTGTTGCCCACTGAATTCAGTGCAACGAGAACAAACAGGTGAGCGAGAAAAGGCTCAATGAGATGGAAAAAACGCGACTTAAGGGGCTCCCTCGTCTCAAAGCCGCTTGGTTCAACTCTCTGAACGGGTTGAGAGATGTTTGGAAAAATGAGGAAGCGTTCCGTATTGAAACTGCTGCGTTGGTTGCGAGCATACCATTTGCCGTTTGGTTAGGGGAAACGGCATTCAGTGTCGCCATTCTTTGCGGGGCGGTCCTTTTGATCTTGATCGTTGAAGTTCTCAACACAGCTGTAGAAGCGGTCGTT
>JASFFN010000358.1:0-3480 GCA_050124275.1 Roseobacter sp.
TCGACACGGGACTCGCTTCCGCGATCAGGTTGTATATCCTGCGCAGTCTTCAGGCACGGCTCGGCGACGTCTAGCGCGACGCCTTGTAGATCTTGTCGATGTTGCTGCCGAGTGCGGCGTTGAATTCCTGATCCGACATTCTGACGTTCAGACCTTCC
The DNA here is from genome assembly GCA_050124275.1 of Roseobacter sp. Lineage (GTDB taxonomy): Bacteria > Pseudomonadota > Alphaproteobacteria > Rhodobacterales > Rhodobacteraceae > Roseobacter. The sequence continues at coordinate 159 of JASFFN010000358.1, forward strand.
GTCAGCGCCCGGCTGAAACTGGCGATCATCGATTTGTTCTGTGCCAGTTTTTCACAGGCCTCATCCGTCGAATACCCTCCCGACAAGGCGACCACGCGCAACACGCGCGGATGCGCCGCGACCGTATCGTAAAGGCCGGGTTTGCTGGGAAGCGTCAGCTTGAGCATCACATCAACATCATCTTCCAACGTATCGAGATGTTTGCGGATTTCCTGTTCCAGGATCTCTTCCGCCTTGGCCTTCGTTTCGGAGTGGATATTCACTTCCGGCTCCAGAATAGGCACGAGTCCCGCGGCGAGGACGGCACGGGCCACTTCGAACTGCTGCGCCACGATGGCAGCAATGCCGTCCGCATTGGCTTCGTGGATCACCGACCGTTCCTTTGTGCCGAAAATGCCTTTCGCTTTCGCTTCCGCGAGCAAGACATCAAGGCCCGGCATGGGCTTCATCAACTGGACACCGTCACTTTGTTCTTCCAGACCCTTGTCGATTTTCAGGAACGGCACGATACCGCGATCCTGCCACAACAGTTCCGCGACCGGCTTGCCATTGATCGTGTCGTTCATCGTGCGCTCGAACAGGATCGCTCCGATGACCTTTGCGCTTGTGAAATCCTCCGCGAGAATGATGCGGGCGCGCATCGCGTGCATGGCGCGAAACATCTCTTCGTCGCCGGAGTACTCAGATGGCTCGACGCCGTAGAGGCTCAGCGCCTTTGGTGTCGATCCGCCCGACTGGTCCAGCGCCGCGATAAAGCCCGCGCCTGACTTCATTTGCTCGCGCATTTTCTGTTGATCTGACATCGCTTATGTTCCTTCTGATTCCGCCCCTGCTTTCGTGCATAAATGATGCATCCCGAAGATGGTATATGTTAGCGGCGGACAACGCGCAGCCAAATCCCATTCTCTGACCGAACCGTCAGATGTGCCACCGGCACCGGCGGCGCACGGTCGGACAGTTCGACGGCATGCTCCTTCAGGATATGCGCCAGCATCAAGGTGCCCTCCATCATCGCAAAACCCGCACCCGGACAGACCCTCGGGCCGGCGCTGAACGGCAGATATGCCTCTCGGGCGCTCTGCTTGCCCGCACCCGTTTGCCAGCGCGCGGGATCAAACCCGTCAGGATTGTCCCAAAGGCGTTCATGGCGGTGCACATGCCAGGGGCTGAGGACCACCTGAGACCCGGGTTTCACGTCACGTTTGCGAAACACCTCTTTCCGCGTCGTTTGCCGCACCATCATCGGCACGGGCGGATAGAGCCTGAGCGCCTCGCGAAAAACATCCCGGGTCGTTTTCAGACCGGCAAGTTGTGAAAAGTCCCGCTTAAGCCCTCGTGCTTCTGCCGCGACCTCTTCCTGCCACTCGGGATAGGCAGCAAGCAGGTACAATGCCCAGGCCAGAGAGGACGCGCTGGTTTCGTGGCCCGCCAGAAAAAAGATCGCCACCTGATCGACCATCTCGGCCACGTCAAATCGCCGCCCCGTCTCCGGGTCCTTCGTCGTCATGATCTTGGTGGCGAGGTCGTCCGGGGCGGAGCCCGCTTCGATCTCTCGCTGGCGCTCTGCTGTCATGCCACCAATGAGCTGTCGGATTTCAGCAGCACTCTGCCGCGTCGCGCGCTTGAACCCGCGGGGCATCCACCGGGGCAGAGGCAGGAAAGCAGCCACATTCAGGATCGGCTGGCTGCGCTGGTAGCGCCTGAATGCATGATAGGTGCGGTCCGCCACGTCATGCCCGATCGGGATCGAAAAAAGCGTGCGAAAGATCACGTCCGCAGCTGCGTGACTGGCCTCGGCTTCAATCTCGATCGTGTCGCCGCTGCGCGCGCCGATACGGGCGGCAGCGGCGGCAGAGGCCTCCCACACCGCATCAAAACTGTCCCGCAACCGTCCGCCCTCGAAAGCCGGGTCGATGATGCGTCGCTGCCGCTCCCATGTCGCACCGTTGGTCAGAAAAACCGAATTGCCCAAGATCGGGCGGAGCCCTTCGCCGATACGGTCGGACTTCGGGAAATCCTGTGGCCGCGTTTTCAGAACAAGCCGGATCAGCGCCGGGTCATTGGCCAGATAACTGCGAAAGAAAGGGGTTTTGAACTCGGCCATCCACGCCCGGTAAAGCCGTTCCGGCTGTGCCGACAGGATATCGCGCCGGAAGAGACGGCCATACCGCCAGAGCGAGACCCGATCGGGCCGGCTGGGCGGCTTTGGCGGCAGCGTCATGTCCGCACCGACGTGTATTTGCTTAGGGATTTCTCCAGCCGCGATCTGGACGGCGCACGTCCGGCATAGCGCTCCGCCAATGTGAGCGGCCCGGCCGTGATCTGGAAATAGTCGTAGTCCTTCGGGCGGTCAAAAGCGCAGAGATACTGGAAATGCAGCCGGAAGAACCGCCAGCGCAGCGCTTTCCAGCGCGCAGGTGACAGGCTTTGCGTGAAGGCAGCGGAGAACACGAGCGGTCCGCGTTTTTCCGGGGTCGTCTGGCCTGAAACGGCCACCGGATCACAGAGGGCAAAACAACATCCGTCACCGGGCGCTGTCACGTCGACCCAGGTAACGGCGGACGAGGCGGACAAGAGCCGCAGATCACCGCGCAACCGCTCCGCCCGGGGCAGGAAAGACACCATCGGCACCACCTGCCCCAGCGACAGGAACCCGAGTGCTGGACCATTTGCGGGCAGACTTCCGGTGCGGATCAGATCGGCGAGAACGCTCACGCCCAGATAGGCGCCCGAAGAGTGACCGACCAGCAGAACCTCGTCCACCTCGTCCTGCAGCGCCGCCGCAAGGCGCTGTCTGAAGGCCCTGAGCCGTGCCTCGAGATCATCCGGATAGGCACCGAGGAGTGCCGCGCTATAGGCGAAATCGTGCATCAGGTAATAGGCGAAAAACCTGCCGTCGTGCTTGTGAAACCAGCGCAGCGTGATCGCAACGATCAGCAGCGCCGAACCGACAGCAAGCACGGTTTGCACGGCTCGGGGCATCCGGATTTCAGACCCAATCAGAGTGACCGAATTATATGTGACCCAGCCCAGCAGCACGGCGAGAAACGCCTGCCCGATCAGCGCAACGACAGGATAGAGCGCCGCGAGCACCGGGCCCTTGCGCAGCAGCATCAGTCGGAACAGCGCACCGGTCGAAACGTAGATCCATGCCGTCCGGATGAGGTCGCGATAGGTGGTCAGAACAGAATGCGGACGGCTTTGCTGAACGATGTCAGACCAGGTGAGGACTTCGATGTCGCTTTGCACCTGCTGACCGTCAAACTCCCCCGTCACGTGCCAGCCGAATGTCTCGCTGGCCTGTTTGGCGCAAAGGTCGATC
>JASFFN010000359.1:0-3476 GCA_050124275.1 Roseobacter sp.
ATCGCTCTCACTGGTCGCGGCCGAGGAACTGGGTATCGATTATCAGGACGTCAAAGCCGTTATCGCCGACACGGCCACGCTTGGCTACAACGACATGACGGATGGCAGCAGAGGTACGTTTTCCTCCTCCATGGCGACGATCTCCGCCGCGCGCAATGCCATCGAAGTCATGCGGCAGCGCGCCGCCACAATGTGGGATATTCCCGTCGAGGATGTTTACTGGGAAGACGGGCACGCGAAGGCGATGGGTACAAAGTACGGCAATCTTGCGCCGCTTTCCGTCAAGGATATCGCGGCGGAAGCCGGAAACACCGGGGGGCCGATCGCGGGTCACAGTGAACTGGTGGCGGACGGTGCCGGCGTCTCCTTTGCAACGCATATCTGCGACGTGGAGGTCGACCCGGAGACAGGCGCCACGAGCATCATCCGCTATACGGTCATCCAGGATGCCGGCAAGGCTGTGCATCCATCCTACGTCGAAGGCCAGTATCAGGGGGGTGCGGCGCAGGGCATCGGATGGGCGTTGAACGAGGAGTACATCTACGGGGCGGACGGCCGCCTTCAGAACCCCGGATTTCTCGACTACCGGATTCCGGTCTGTTCCGATCTGCCGATGATCGACACGCAGATCCTCGAAATCCCCAACCCCAATCACCCCTACGGCGTCCGCGGGGTCGGCGAGACGTCGATCGTTCCACCGCTCGCGGCCATCGCCAACGCTGTTTCGAACGCAGTCGGTGTGCGCATGTCGCATATACCGATGTCGCCGCCGCGTATCCTTGCGGCCTTGAACGCCGAAAAGGGGGGGTAATGGTCGACGTCACCCTGTGGGGCGGGCTCGTCCCGCTGGCCGACAATCAAAAGAAGCTTTCCGTCGAGGCCGGTTCGATCCGCGAACTCCTGCGCAAGCTCGAAGAACGGTATCCCGCACTGAGCGGGCCCATAAAAAACGAAGTGGCCGTGGTCGTCGATGGCGTCATCTATCGGAATAACTGGTCCAAAGAACTTCCCGACAACGCGGAAGTGTTCTTGATGCGCAGATTGTCCGGCGGCTGAGTTGCCGCGCAAGGTCTAAGTCGTATTGACCTGAGAGCTTGATACTGGCTTGGCAACGGCAAAGCACTCTGACGGCTAACCACGCAATATGTGAACGGATTTTCTCGTTCCGTCCGCCCGTAAACATAAGATGTCTGACGAGGCTTCGGCGGGGAAAGTAGCGCGCGGTCTCTGGATGTGACCTGCTTTCGGACCCGTTTAACCGACCGGTCCCGGCCTTTTTCGACGCCCATTCGCGCTGCCAGAGGCATCGATCAGCTTGGTGAGCGTCCCGCGCAGATGTTCCAGTTCCTGAACGGAAAGAAGCGCTGCCAGATCGGATTCGAAATCCTTTGCGGCAAGGCTGAGATCGTTGAACACTATTTTACCGCGCGGGCTGAGCGACAAAACTTCGGCACGACGGTCCTCGGCACTGGTCTCGCGCCGCAAAAGACCCTTCTTCTGAAGCGCATGCACGGCCCGGCTGACCTTGGTCTTATGCAGCATGGCCTGATCGCAGATTTGCTTGGCCGTCATCTCGCCGTGGCGTCCGAGGTGGAACAGGACGCGCCACTCGGTCCGCAACATGCCATAGCGGTCGCGGTAATTCGGTTGAAAGTTCGCGCTGACGAGCTCGGCCGCCTGGTTCAGCAGGTAAGGCAGAAAACTGGATAAATCCGACTTCATCATACCCTCTTGCGACCTGGATTTTGGTTGTTAGTTACAAAAGTAACTGTTACCCGGACCTCATGCAACGAGGGAGAACCGAATGAACAAGCAATCAGCGAGTCGCGAAATGGTTCAGGCACCGTCTCTGTCCGGTCCGCACGCGGGGTACATGCCCGGTTTCGGGAACGATTATGAGACAGAGGCGCTCCCCAGGGCTTTGCCGCAAGGCATGAACAGTCCCCAGAAATGCAACTACGGACTTTACGGCGAACAGCTTTCCGGCACCGCCTTCACGGCCCCGAGCCATCAGAATGAGCGCACATGGTGCTATCGTATCCGGCCCTCGGTGAAACATTCGCACCGCTACGAAAAAGTCGATCTTCCTTACTGGAAGTCGGCCCCGAACGTCATCGATGACGTCATCTCGCTGGGCCAGTACAGGTGGGATCCCGTGCCGCACAGTGCGGAGCCGTTGAACTGGATGACGGGCATGCGCACGATGACGACCGCGGGAGATGTCAACACGCAGGTCGGCATGGCGTCGCACATCTACCTCGTGACCGAAAGCATGGTGGACAGCTATTTCTATTCCGCGGACAGCGAATTGCTGATCGTGCCGCAGGAAGGAAAGCTTAGGTTTTGCACCGAACTGGGGATCATCGATCTGGAGCCGAAGGAAATCGCGATCATCCCGCGCGGGCTTCTCTACCGCGTCGAGGTGACCGAAGGTCCGTGCCGCGGGTTCGTCTGCGAAAACTACGGTCAGAAATTCGAACTGCCGGGCAGGGGGCCGATTGGTGCGAATTGCATGGCCAACCGGCGTGATTTCAAGGCGCCGGTCGCGGCTTTCGAAGACCGCGAGGTGCCCTCGACCGTGACCGTCAAGTGGTGTGGTCAGTTTCACCAGACCAAAATCGGCCAGTCGCCGCTCGATGTCGTGGCATGGCACGGAAACTACGCGCCGGTGAAATACGACCTGCGCACCTACTGCCCCGTCGGGGCCATCCTCTTCGACCACCCGGATCCGTCCATCTTCACCGTATTGACAGCCCCCTCCGGCCAGCCCGGCACGGCGAATATCGATTTCGTGCTGTTCCGGGAACGCTGGATGGTGATGGAAGATACCTTCCGCCCGCCATGGTATCACAAGAACATCATGTCCGAGCTGATGGGCAACATCTACGGGCAATATGATGCCAAGCCTCAGGGTTTTGTGCCGGGCGGTATCAGCCTGCACAACATGATGTTGCCGCACGGCCCGGACAAGGAGGCTTTTGAAAAGGCGTCAAATGCGAACTTGGGGCCGGACAAACTGGACAATACGATGTCCTTCATGTTCGAGACGCGCTTTCCGCAGCAACTGACCGAGTTCGCCGGAAAGGAGGCGCCGTTGCAGGGCAACTACATCGACTGCTGGACGGACATCGAAAAGAAATTCGACGGGACACCGGGCAAGAAATGAAGATCGCGACCCGGCCGTTTCCGGGAAAACCCCACCGCAAGGATGGCGAATTGCTGCTTGTCGCGGACGATCTGCAGACCTGTCGTCCGGTCGCCGATCTCATTTTGCAGGACGTGCTGGATGCCGAAGTGGGTGGCGGCGATCTGAAGAAACGCCTTGGCGAGGAAATGCCTTTTGACGCCGCTGCAGCATGGGCACCGCTTCCACGCGCGTATCAGTTTCTCGACGGTTCGGCCTACGTCAACCACGTCGAGCTCGTGCGCAAAGCGCGCGGGGCCAAGATGCCGGAGAGCTTTTGGACCGATCCGCT
>JASFFN010000360.1:0-3469 GCA_050124275.1 Roseobacter sp.
CGATTTCATTGCGGTTGCGTTCGAAGCCGTAGGGCCAGTAGTCCGTGCCCATGCTGTCGAGGGTGTTTTCCATCGTCTCGTTCAGCCAGGGCAGCGACAGGCGGTTGGCAGAGCCGAGCCAGACCGCGCGCAGGGTTTCCAGCGCGATATCGCGCGCCTCCGTGAACGCGGCGAGAAGCGCGGGCGCCAGTTCAGGATTTGCGTCCACCAACGACTTGCGCACCGCGATCAGATGCATAATCGGGAAAAACCCGGTTCGTGCGTGGTAGTCGCGTTCCGCCTCCGCGAACTGCGGAATGATGCGCAGGATGCCGGGATGGCCTTCGAGAAAAGCCTTTGGCGGGTTCGGGGCGAGCACGGCGTCGATCTCTCCCGCCAGCAACAGCCCCTGCAGCGTCTCCCCATCCCGGATCGGCTCGACCACCATACCTTCCGGCAAATCCAGTGACAGGCGTTCATGACGCACGCCGGTATCAAGCGCGCCGGTGCGCCAGTGAATATCCGCCGGATCGACGTCATATTCGTCCGACATCAGCCCCCGCATCCAGAGCGCCGCCGTCATTTGATATTCCGGCACGCCAACCCGTCGACCCGCCAGATCAGCAAGCGTTTCGATGCCGCTGCCGGTCCGGGCGTAGAAACCGCTATGCCGGAACGCGCGGCTCACGAAAGCTGGTATGGCCGTATAGGCGCTGTCACCCCGGGAAACCTGCAGGATGTAGCTAGAGATCGACAATTCGGTGACGTCGAACCGCGCCTCCTGCACCGCAATCGGAAAAAGCTTTCCGGTCGGCAGTATATGGCTCTCGAAGGTGACGCCCGGAACCTCCACTCGGCCATCGTGCAAGGGCATGCAGCGGTCGTGATCCCAAGTGGCCAGCGTCAGCTTCATGCGCGCGCACCGGCGTAGTACTCGATGCGGTGTTCCAGACGCCCAATCAGCTCGGCAAGTGTCAGGGCAAAGGCGAAGAGGATCAGGATCAGTGCCCAGAAATGGGCCATCAGGAAATTCTGCGAATAGAGCGAAAAGAGCGCACCTACGCCGATGATGGAAACGAGAAGCTGCCCGATCACCACGCCCTTGACCCCACGGATCACTCCAAGCCGGATACCGGCGAGGATTTCCGGCATGGCCGAAAGCAGGATGATCTTGATCCGCTCCAGCCGCGAGGCGCCGAAGGATTTTGACATTTCCAGAAGCGAGGGCGAGACGTGCAGCACGCCCGCGCGCGTATCAAGCGCGATAATCCACACGGCGAACATGAACACGGTGACCACGACGGTAGGCATCCCCATGCCGAAGAGGATCATGATAACCGGCACCAGTGCGGAAAGAGGTGCAGAGAGAAAGATGTTCACCCACATGTTGAGCAGGTTGTCAGCCGCCTTCACCAGCCCCATCAGCATACCAAGCCCCACCCCGATCACCACGGCGAGCGCCAGCCCGCCGAGATAGGCCGTGACCGTGAGTTGAGCGGCTTCCGCAAAGCTGGGCGTGGTGAGTACCTGCGGCAGGGCCATGAGCACTTCGGAAAGAGGCGGGAAGAGAAGCAGCAACTGGAACTGCCCAATGAATTCCCAGAGCGCCGCCCAGAACAGGAGCGCTGCCATTTTTGGAACCTTGAAGCCGTAAATCTCCATCACATCACTCCACGTAGGCGCGCAGGCCAGCCCAGATCTCGTCGATCAGATCGAGGTATTCCGGGTTGCGCCGGATGAGGTCGGGATCGCCGGAGCGGTCGATGGCAGGGGTCACGATGCGGTTGAGCCGCCCGGGCCGCGGGGACAACATCACGATGCTGTCCGAGAGATAAACCGCCTCTTCGATGGAATGGGTGACGAGGATAAAGGTCTTTTTCTCGACCTCGCGCAAGCGGATCAGGTCTTCCTGAAACTTGCGGCGGGTCTGTTCGTCCACCGCCGAAAACGGCTCATCCATCAGCAGCACGTCGGCATCCACCGCCAGCGCGCGGGCCAACCCCACGCGCTGGCGCATACCGCCCGAAAGCTCATGCGGGTATTTGTCCTCGAATCCGGCAAGGCCGACCTCCTGCACGTAGTGACGTGCACGATCCTCCCGGTCGGCCTTGCTGATGCCCTGAAGCTCAAGCCCGAAGGCAGCGTTACGTAAAACGGTCGCCCAGGGCATGAGCGCAAAATCCTGAAAAACAAAAGCACGTTCCGGACCCGGCCCGGTGACGGGGGTGCCGTTCACCTCAACCTCTCCGGACGTAGGCTCCAGCAGGCCCGCGATGATTTTGAGAAGCGTGGTCTTGCCGCATCCCGAGGGTCCAAGCAGCGACGTCAGCTCACCACGCTTGAACGACAGGTTTATGTCCTGCAGAGCGGTGATGCTCCCATTGTACACCTTATGCAGCCCACGGGTTTCGATGATGGCGTCCGTGCGCGTCGCCGCTGTCGAGTCGATTGCGGTTGTCATATTCATCAGGCGCCTCGTTTTTCTGGCCGGAAGATCGTGGTTTCCAGACGGTGGAGCAGCGACACGGTGATGACCGCGAAGGCTACGATTGAGAAGATGGCCGCGTACATATGGGCGAATTTCGCGACCGAGCGGTTGAACGTGATGAGGTCGCCGATGCCCGTAGGGGTGATCAGCAATTCCGCGAGCACCACGCCTGAAAAGCCTTCGGCCACGCCGAGGCGGATGCCGGCGAACATCATCGGGCTGGCCGCCGGCAGGATGATCTTGAAGATTTGCTGGGACCGCGTCCCCATGAAGCTATGGCTCATATCCACCAGCGAGGGCGGCACGTTTCGAACCGCCTTGTAGCTGTTGATCGCGATAACAGGCATTGCGAGCATGCAGACCGCGAGCACCTTGGACGTCAGACCGATTCCATAGACAAAGGTGATGAGCGGGATCAGCGCCGCCATCGGGGCCGCCTGCATCGTAATAAAGACCGGCAGCGTAATCCATTCAACGTCACGGCGCAGACCCATCATCACGCCCGAGCCGACGCCGACGGTGAGCGAAATCACCAGCCCGATCACCAAGGGTTCCAGTGTGCGCCCGTAGGCGACGATCATAGAACCGTCCGCCAGCATCTCCCACAGAGCGACCATTGTTTCGGTAAAAGTCGGAAACGCCCAGTTGAAGTTCGTACGCCCGGCAAATTCCCACGCCGCACAGAAAATCGCAAGCGACATAAGGCGCCAGATCATGGGCGTCCCGCCTAGCATCGCAAAGGCGCGGCTGGTAGGTCCCGGTATCACCCCCGGATCGGTCTGGGCTGTTGACATGGGTTCGTCCTTGCATCAAGTCCCCGCCCCGATTGGCATCGGGACGGGGTACGTCAGGCTCAGTTCGTAGCCTTGGCAGCCTCGAGGGCCGAAAAGTCCCAGAAGTCCGCCGGGTCAACCGAGGCCGGGTCAAGATCCACCTGTCCAGCCGCCGCGAGGAACGCGATGTCGTCCGCCGCATCCGACGGCTGACCGCCGTTCAGCGGGT
>JASFFN010000361.1:0-3457 GCA_050124275.1 Roseobacter sp.
TTCTACAATGACATCGCCCAAATTTACGCCTATGCGCAGCATGATCTGTCTGCTTTCGTCGTAATCCTTATTGTAGTCGCGCAACCCATTTTGAAGAGCGATGGCGCAATCAACGGCATCGACGACACTGTCAAACTCGATCAGAAAACCGTCACCCATTATCTTGAAAATGCGACCTCTATGCTTGCTGACGATCGGATCAAGAAGCGAATTTCGCAAGTTTGTAAGCCGTTCATAGGTATCGGCCTCATCGTTTTCCATGAGGCGCGTGTACCCGACCACGTCTGCGGCGAGGATCGCGGCAAGGCGGCGTTCTCGGCGTTCGTCCTGCATTCATCCTCCTATGCAAGAGTCGGAATCGAGCGAGCTGTTCGACTTATGATAACCTGCAAGCCTGCATCAGGCGAATTTTCAGTTTAAACCCATTTCTGGAGCTACCCCAGTTGTAGTCGCAACTTTGCCAAGGTGGGTGACATGACAGTTTGGTCCTGTTGGCGGATCATTGAAAAACGCTGTGCGAAAACCGTTTTCGAATGTCGGCTTGGTCCGCGACCCGGTCGTTCAGCGTGAGACAACACCACGGTTCCCGACAGAATTACTCAGATGACGGCAGGGAGCCCAAACCTCCATCATCGACCTTATGGAGGTCGTGGCGCCGATCCTGTCGGCCTTACTGGTCGCCGCGGCGCTGAGCGCGCAATTCAGCGCAGCCGTTGCCGATACCAGCGGGTCGGGCGGATTATTTTCGGAACTTTCCGGGGGCCGGGTGTCACCGCGTGCGGCCTATACTGGTCTTGTCGTGATCGGCCTCACGCTAACGTGGGCGGCGGACGTGTTTCAGATCATCAGCTATGCGTCCCGCGCCTTCGCGGCCTATTACGCCATTCAGACGAGCATCGCGGCGGTTTCGGCGCAGAAATCCGGGCAAAGCCTGAAGGCTGTCCTGTTCGCCGCAATTTCCGTGGTTGCGGCTTTGGCCACGGTTTTCGGAACGGCAGTGGAATAGCCACTCCGGGTCATTGCAACGGCCCGCGGCTGCGGTCAGGCATCATGGCAAGGGCAGCCACGGCTATGGCACAGGCCACTGCCAGATACCAAGCGGGCGCGATGATCACGCCGGTGGCGGCGATCAGGCTGGTCGCAAGCATCGGCGTCAGGCCGCCAAAGACACCAACGCCGAGGTTGAAGGCTACCGAATAGCCAGACAAACGGTCGCTTGCCGGAAACAGCTCGACGAACAATGCCGGGCCCGACCCCAAGGGCACGGCCAGAAGCGCGAAGGTGATGGCGTGGGTCACCACAACGGCTTGCAATGACCCGCCCGTAGCCAGCATCCAAAAGCTGAGAGGAACGGCCGCGCCGCACAAAAGCGTCAAGGCCAGCGCGATCCACGTGCGGCGCGGCAGCAACCGGTCACCCACCAGCGCCCCCAGCGGCATCAGCGGCAGCACCATAACCGTCATCGCCGTGTTGATAGCTAGCGCGGTGCTGCGCTCCATCAATCCCTGGCTGGACAGCCATTCGGGGAGGTAGACGAACACGATATAGAAGCAGGTCCCGTAGCCCGCGGCGAACACCAGCGCCAGAAGAGTTTCGCGGCGGTTGGTGGTGAAGGCTTCGAGAAGCGGGGAAGTTGTTTCGCGCTGTTCGTCATGCGCCAGGAACCGTTCTGAATTATGCAGGTCGCGCCGTACAAGGATTGCTGTGAGCCCGATCAGTGCCCCGGCCAGAAACGGCAATCGCCACGCCCAGTCCTGAAGGTCCTCGGCGTCAAACAGGCCGGTTGTCAGCGCGGCGGCACCAACCCCCAGAAGCGATCCGGACATTGAGCCGATATTGGCCCAACTTCCTGTCAGGCCGCGTTGCCCCTCGGGCGCAGTTTCCACGAGGTAGGTGACCGAGGACGAAAACTCTCCACCAACAGAGAGACCTTGCAGCAGGCGAACCGCGACCAGAAACAGCGGCGCGAGAAGCCCGATCTGCTCATAGGTGGGCAAGAGGCCCAGCAAAAGGGTGGGCAAGGCCATCAGGGTCACGGAGATCTGCATGGTACGCGCCCTTCCGTAACGGTCACCAAACCAGCCGAACACGGCAGCACCCAGCGGCCGCATCATGAAACCCGCTGCGAAAATGCCATAGGTGGCGATCAAGCCCGCAACTGGATTGTCAGCCGGAAAGAAGACGGGTGCGATCACGCCCGCCAAGTAGCCATAAAGGGCGAAATCATACCATTCCACCACATTGCCGATAAAGCCGGCCATGATGCGGTGTCGCAGGCTTGGGGCGCGGGGGGCGCTTGATTCAGCCTTCGTCACGGGGGGATCAGCTGGTCAACCATGCCTTTGCGGCAGCCTCTTGATCGGCAGAAAAGAAGCTAGTCTCGCCACCCCGGATCTGCCCCAGCAGTCGCTCGGCCATCTTCTGCCATCTTCTGTCGCCCAAAATCGCAATCTTGTCCCATGTAGCGTAATGGCGACGCACGAGAGACAGGTGTTTAGGCAGGGCCGAGAGGCTTTGCCATCCTTCGAATTCGCGCACATCCAGCAGCACACGTGGGGTTTCCGTACGATTGAGAAAGGCATCCAGATCCTGCTCCTCCTCGGCATAGGAGGCCGGATCGAGCTTGCCCATCAACGATAGGTGGAGAACACCGCTACCCAGATCGGTCTGATGGATCGTGCCGAGTGACTCGCGCAGCCAACGCCGCGCGTCATCTTCCTGATCGGTGCCAAAAGTTTGCACCGCGCATGGCATCATCCAGCCAAACCAGCGAACCGTGTTCAGGATCCAGTCCTGCCCCGCGACAACGGCAATACGGTCGAACCCAGCCCAGTGACGAAGGCCCAGTTCGGCATCATCCAACACTGCCTTAAGCGAATAGCTTACGTCATCGGCGAAAATAAGAAGCAAGCGTAACGGCTCTCCTGTCTCGATCGCTTTATCAAGCTCAGGGACCAGCACATTCTTGTAATCGGCATCCGTAACTTCACCCAACACATGCACTTCAATGAAACCAGAAGCTGACAGTTCCTTGAGTTTTATCATCGCAATCGCGCCTCCAAAAAATGTCCGCCGACAAGTTGATGGCGAAACCGGTGCAGAAGGTGACCTGAATTGTAATAATGTTCCGTAGTCGTACATCGCACAGTTAGCTCGGGCAAGCGTCTTGAAACGTGGATAATTCAACCACTTTAGTCACTTGACCTTATTTTTGAGCGTTTGGCCATCAGAAGCGGTGATTAGGCAAACGGCGTCGGAATGAACGACCGCTTTTCTCTCTGCGGCGCGGCTAACAATTTTGGCGTTCAAATTGCTGCAATTGCGAGCGTCAGCGCAGGATCATGTCTCCTGTGGGCTCGACTCGGTCATCCGAGTCTTTTGCTCAGGTGACTGATAAGGTGCGGTTAGCAGACGTTCCGAGCGAAATTTTGAATGTTCCGACCATGAACGGCTGCTT
>JASFFN010000362.1:0-3445 GCA_050124275.1 Roseobacter sp.
GAGGCGCTCTTCGTCGGTGAATGCGACGATTGAGGGGGTCGTGCGTGCGCCTTCCGAGTTTTCGATGACGCGTGGTTGAGAGCCATCCATGATGGCGACGCAGCTGTTGGTGGTTCCGAGGTCGATACCAATGACTTTTGACATGTTCTGATCCCTTTGTAACTTAAGGCGATGACACGGAGCTTCGGCCCGTTACGGCGCCGTTGCCCCAATTCATTTACGCAACACGGTGAAAGTGCCACGCGGTTCGGAGCGTATATAGGGAGGGGGTCCGGACGCTGCAACCTTTCACTTCTTCATACATACCGATTCATGTGCAATTTTTCGATCGATGCCAGTGGGAGGGTCCGTGCATGACGCGACTGAGCGTTTCGGGTTTCGAAATTTACAAAGGGTATCTCGCGCCTGCCGCGCAGGGGCAGCTTGTGGACGACGTGCGCGGAGTCGTGCGCGCCGCGCCCCTGTTTTCACCCGTTACGCCGCGCGGCAAGCCGATGTCCGTGCGCATGACGGCAGCGGGCGATTTCGGCTGGATCACGGATCGTCACGGATACCGCTACCAGCGCCACCATCCCGATGGGCAGGACTGGCCCGCAATTCCCGCATCCGTGCTGGACATATGGCGAGCGCTGTCCGGCGTGAGCCGGGATCCGGAATGCTGCCTCATCAATTACTACGAAGAGGGCGCACGGATGGGTTTGCATCAGGACAAAGATGAAGCGCAATTCGACTGCCCCGTCCTGTCGATTTCACTCGGAGATGACGGGCTATTCCGCATGGGAGGGTGCGAAAGAGGTGGAAAGACGCAATCCGTCTGGTTGGAATCGGGAGATGTGGTGGTCATGGGAGGCGCGTCGCGCCTCGCGTACCACGGCGTCGACCGGATCCGTTTCGGGTCCTCGAACCTGCTGGACAAAGGCGGACGGCTCAACCTGACCCTCCGAGTTGTCACCGCTTGAGTTTGCGGGGGACTTTGCCGTTGTGCCGCGTCTTGTGCCGCGATTTCACCCCTGTTGCCAAGTAGACGGACCGTTTCGTGTGTATGCGCCAGTATGGAATCCCTCTGCCTGTCTGCGGAAATGGCGAAAGAGCGACCATACGCGCGGCGCAGCTTCCAAGCGCCGGTCAGAAATCAACAACGGGTTGCTCGAACATGGTACCCGCTTGAAAGTCATCGGATCATCGTGACACGTCTGCGTGCGTCGATTCAAAAGAGTTCAGATCTGGACAACTGCAGGGTTTGTGCTGGTTGTTCGGGTGCCTGGAGGCACCCGCATACTGTTGCATTCTGGCAGTTTGCGAGCACTTTCAGTCGCCGGGTTCCACCGTTTCCCGTTCAATGTGCGCTTTAGCGACGCGCGCCCCAGCTGAGTGAGGCGTGCCGCCGGGTGTAAAACTCGCCCATCAGCCCGATCATCAACAGGACCATGCTTACCCAGAGTGCATACTGCCAGTTCGTGAAGTGCGGATTGTAATTTATGAAAATGAACCCGCGGGCCTGGTCGATGCAATGAAAAAGCGGGTTCCAGTCGAACATGGCCAGCATGTAACCGGGCAGGGTGTTGGCTACGAACATCTTGCCCGAAGCGATCATGTTGGCGCGCTGGTATATGATGGTGAAAATGCTGACAAACTGTGGAAACCAGGGTTTCAACGCGAGCAGGACGACCCCGAGCGTGACGCCATAAAACCACGCAAGCATCAACATCCCGAAGGCTGCAAAAGGCTCTTCGATGACCACGGGTTTGAACCCGACGTGGTAGATGAACAGGATCAGAAAAAGGCACAAAAGTTGAATGTACAATGCGCCAAGGGCGGCGGATGCAATGGCGACAATCGTATTCATCGGCGCATGCTGCATCATCGGGCTTGCCGGCCCCTCGGAGCCCACGACTGCGCCGAGCGTCTTGGTATGCACCATGAAGAGGAAAATACCCGACATGATGTAAAGCAGGAAATCACCGCGTATGGCCGCGCCGCGCAACCCCAACACGGAGAACATCACATAGAACGTTGCGATGAAGATGACCGATTGAAGCAAGTTGATCCCGATCGCCATAAAGGCGTTGTTGTGGGTCTTGCGGACCGAGCGAACCACGGAATGGTAAACCAGTTCGAAAATGGTCAGCGCTGCCCCAAGGCCGCCTTCACGGTTGCGTGTCGCTTGAAACATGGCCCGTATGCCTCGGAAATTTTGGTCATCATTGCACGGAATTCTTGCCGTTCCGTTACAGAGGCACCATAAGGGGTTGCGACCGCCAAATCAATCTGCCGCTGGAAGAGTGGAAATATGTTCGATTACAGTAACCTGGTTCCAATCATGCGGCGACTTTCGCTTATGGCAGGCAGCAGGATCATGGAGATTTACGCATCGGACGATTTTGATGTCAAAGTCAAATCCGACGAGAGCCCGGTCACGGTGGCGGACGAGGCGGCCGATGCAATCATCTCTTCCGGGCTGCGCGCAGCCTTTCCGGACATACCGCTGGTCACGGAAGAACAAGCCGCCACACACCAGTCGCAGCGCTCCACTTTCCTGATTGTCGATCCTCTGGACGGGACCAAAGAGTTCATTCAGAGACGCGGCGATTTCACCGTGAACATCGCTCTGGTCGAAGACGGTGTTCCGACACGTGGCGTTGTCTACGCGCCGGCGCGCGACCGCATGTTCTTTACGGATGCCGATGGCCGGTCGGTCGAGGAAACCGGTCCGTTTGATCCCGACAGCATCGGTGAAATTCGCGCGCTCTCGGTCTCCGATCCGGACAACTCGGCGCTTCTGGTTGTCGCCTCGAAGTCTCACAGGGATCAGGCAACGGATGACTACATCGGGAAATACGATGTCGCCGACATGAAAAGTGCTGGCAGTTCGCTCAAGTTCTGTCTCGTTGCCACTGGCGAGGCCGATCTTTATCCACGGCTTGGGCGAACGATGGAATGGGATACGGCCGCAGGTCACGCCGTCTTGAACGGTGCGGGCGGACGCGTGGTCAGGTTTTCAGATCATGAACCGCTTACCTATGGCAAAACCGATTACGCCAACCCTTTTTTCATCGCCTATGCCCCGGGTGTTTCGCTCAAGGAGGCATAATTGTCCGTCCTGATTGTCATTCCAGCGCGCTTTGCCTCGACCAGATATCCCGGCAAACCACTTGTCGGCTTGCGCGGGTATTCCGGAGATACACGAACCTTGATCGAACGCAGCTGGCAGGCGGCGCTGTCCGTCTCCGGCGTCGATCGTGTTGTCGTTTCGACGGATGATATCCGGATCAGGGATGCGGCCGAAGGGTTCGGCGCCGAGGTTGTCATAACATCGCCAGACTGTGTCAACGGTACCGAACGCTGTGCGGAAACGCATCATGCGCTTGGCGGTGGTTACGACATCATCGTCAACCTGCAAGGTGACGCCCCCCTGACGCCGTCCTGGTTCGTCGAGGATCTGGTG
>JASFFN010000363.1:0-3408 GCA_050124275.1 Roseobacter sp.
CCGCTCCGGCAAGATCATGCGCCGCATCCTGCGCAAGATCGCCGAAGACGACTTCGCCGCCCTCGGAGACACCTCAACCCTCGCCGACCCCTCCGTCGTCGACGACCTCATCGAAAACAGAATGAACAAACGCTGAGGCGACCGCACGCAAGACATCCCTTTAACTAGGCAAGAGCAGGCCGCCAATGGCCTGCTCTTTTCCCTTGATTGCAACGGTCATCACAATCAGCTGCAGCAAGCGAAAAAACCACACCGCTTTGAAGGTTGCGGGCAAGGCCTTGCCCCGGGCCATCTGCGCTTTACCTCCGGCCTATGCAGACAATTCGCAAACCAATATCACACCGGCTGAACACACCCGACCCGCACCGCATGACCGACAAGTGCCAAAGCTTTGTTCCAAGTCAGGACAACACGCGTGCCTTGCGTGATGCTTTCGGGTGCTTCGGGACCGGTGTAACGGTCGTTACCGCGACGACGAGCGACGGGCCATTGGGAATGACGGCGAATTCGTTCTCGTCTATCTCGCTGGACCCGGCGCTGGTCCTATGGGCGCCCGCAAAAAACTCCAAGCGGCATGACGCGTTCATCTCCGCCCGTGAGTTCTGCATCCATGTCCTTTCGGCGGACCAACTCGACATGGCGCAACACTTTGCCTCCGAAGGCAAGGACTTCAGTCCTTTCGCCTCGGATACCGGGCCGACCGGCGCACCGAGGCTCCTGGGGTGCCTTGCCGAATTCCACTGCTGCACCCATGCGGTACATCCTGCAGGCGATCATTCACTTGTGCTTGGCCGCGTACAGCATGTTGTGCATACCATATCCGACAAACCGGGGCTTGTTTTCGCAAAAGGGCAGTTTGGACGTTTTTCGTCGGCCACCCCGTAGCGTTTCAGTAATCCCGCTCGAAGAACAGCCCTATACTGCTGTTGCCGTCTTCAGCCATGGTCGCACGCCCGGTAAGCGTTTTCGTGAGATCAATGTTGACCGAGATATCCGTACCGCGTTCGGTGTTGTTGGTGATGTCGGTATATATGTTGTCAGTGATGTACTTCCCTGCTGAAACCGATGTGGACCCCGCTTCATCCGTGGTCACGTCCAACTCGTCCAGTCCGATGCCGTCACGCAGCCCACCTATGACATTCACACCGCCGTTACCGCTGAGTTGTGCCACACCGTTCGCCAGTTGCAGCGCCTGGAAAGCCGACAATTCAGACACATAGCGGCCGAAGAGGATCAACGACATCACTTCGTCCTCGGGCGCTTCGGGATCGGCGCTGAAAGTCACCTCCGGTTCATCTGCGGGGCCCTCAACGGTGATGCTGGCCGTGCCATCAGGAATTTCCGTTGTCGTCACAAACAGAATATAGGGTGTCGCAGAGCCCTGGAACTGAACCGAGCCCTCCGTCAGGTCAAAGCGCTTTCCGATGATGTCGATCCGCCCTCGGATCAGGTCAAAGCTGCCCGCCGAGACCACATTAGCGGTCGTACCGGTCACCTCAAGGTTCCCGCCCAGTTCAGCGTTTATGCCCCGCCCACGTACAAAAATCTTGGACGGTGCCTTGATCTTGAGGTCGAGAGGAAAGACAGCTTTCTCGCTCCCGTTGGCATCTGTGGTCTCAGGCGGCGGCAGAACACCAGCGCGGGCACGCGTTGTCGTGATCGCACTCCCGGCCCGCAAATGCGTAATCTCGGGGATCGCGCCAATCGTCGTCACGCCGGTGCCGGGAACAGTCACATTGACCTCTTCGAGGTTGATTTTGCCAGAGATCTTCGCGCCACCGGTCAACGGCCCCGCAACGCCCACGTCGGCGTTCAGTGTGGCGACATAGAGATCGGGATCAACAAGAACGGCATTGCGCAGCCCCAGCGCCAGATCGCTCGCCAGTGTGGCCAGATTGAGAGTACCATCGACCGCGACTTTTCCCCCATTGGCAATGTCCGCGTCGACGTCGAGTTGCGCTGTCGCCTTTGCCAGATTGATCCGCGAGGCAATGTTTTGCAGCGCGATCCGCAGGTTCGGTTCGGAGAACCTGCCATTTGAGGTTGTGATGGTGCCACTGAGCGCCTCGAGGGATGGCGCGCCTTTCAGTGCCAGATCAAAGGCGGCATCTCCGTCGATGCTGCTTGGCGCGAGGATCGGGCCTGCCAGCCCAAGCGGCACCGTTCCCACAGCTGTCATGTCGACGGTGCTGCCGTCCGCGGCGGCCGTGCCTGCCAGATCTGCGGTCAGCCCCGCCGGTCCTTCAAGCTGACTGTCAAGCGCCCATTCTTCCCCGGCACGCGCCAACTCTCCGCGCAAAGCAAAAGCCCCTCCGAAATTCGGGACGAGAACGCCAAGGTCTGGCAAGCTGGCATCAAAGTCTATCCTCGCATCGGGCCCCGTGGCCACACCGACGACGTCGACGGCGGCGTTGAAAGGCCCGGAGGCCTTCGCATCGATGCGATAACCTTCATCCGACTGCCAAAGTCGCCCGTTTGCCAGCAGAGGACCGGTCACTTGAGGGACGTAGGCCTGAACCTCGGGGACCGACAGGTCAAAGTCGAGATCCGCCTCGGGACCGGTGGCCACGCCAACGACATCGAGCGCAGCATCGAACGGACCGGACGCCTTTGCATCGATGCGGTAGCCGTTATCCGATTGCCAAAACCTGCCGCTGGCCAGGAGCGGGCCCTGAAGTTCCGGGACGTAGGCCTGAACCTCGGGGACCGACAAGTCAAAGTCGAGATCCGCCTCGGGACCGGTGGCGAGACCGGACACCACGGCGCGGCTGTCGTAAGGGGCGGTCAGATCGGCATCGACACGCCAGCCCTGCCCGGATTGCAGCGCTTTTGCTTTCAGGGACACCGGTCCTTCATATTGCGGCAGCACGATCCCCAGATCCGCAAGATCAACCCGTGCATCAACATCACTGCCGGTGCTGCGCAGCGCAACGTCGGCGGCAATATCCAGAGCCGGGTTGCGCAGCACAAGGCCGCGCACGAATGTGCCCGTTTCGTCGCGTACCGCGGCAAGCGACAAATCGGTCTGACCGGCAAGCAGCCTGTCAACCTCCGGGATCTCGACCGCGATATCTCGTGCGGTGCCCGAAACCTGCAGATCGAAGATGCTGGACAGCGGAACGATACGGCCTGCCACCGAAAGCTCGGCAGCCCCAGCGATCGGCTGCCCGACAAGACCCGCGAACCTTGCCAGCTCCTGCGCAGCGACCTCTATGTCCAGGTCTGTCGGAAATCCGTTCTCCAGACCCTGTATGACAACGTCACCGTTCAGCCCGAAGTCCGCGCCCGAAAGCGCGATATTCGAAATCTCGACCGGGGCGTCTTCGACGTAATTGATCCGCAGTGACCCGGTGATCGCATCACCAAGCGCATCGCCCGTTTCCTGATGGGCCACATCCACACCGGTGG
>JASFFN010000364.1:0-3407 GCA_050124275.1 Roseobacter sp.
GGTGCGCGTCAGATCATCATCATCTATGGGGTCGACATTCGTGAACATCGCCTCGCCCCATTTGACGTAGCCTTCGATAAGGTTTCCCGCGCTGACGATTTCGTAGATTTCGCGACCCCATTCATTAGCTAAAAGGCCTGGATTGGCCTCCGCGATCATCGGTGCGAGGCCAAGGTTCTCCGCATGGTCTGCCACAACAAGGAAATCGAGCGGCCGCACAAGCTGCGCATATTCGCCCATCGACGCGCGCACCTTCTCGCCGCGCGCAAAGCGAAATGCCTCGTCGGGGCCGAGTGTGTTGCCGATCATTCCGGCATCAGTGGAATATGAGGTGTGCAAGTGGGTGTCTCCGAAGAACACACGATTGGGATAGGACTGGTCGAGATAGGGCGAATAGTTCGGTTTACCGAGCGCGACATCTTCATCGTCAATTGCCACATCGCCCACATAACCTTGCGCAAAAGATGCCCCCGCCAATGTCACCGCAAGCCCAAAGCCAATGACAAAATGCTTCATTATAAAACCTCCTCAATTCAAATCGTCCGACGAGAGTAAAGTGCGAAATTTGTAAACCGTGTAAACCGTAAAGATGCAGCTTGCCTTGATGGAGATCAATTTGGCCAAGTCGCGAAGTACGCACCAATATCTCGATTTAAAGCGTTTTTGTTGAGAAAAGCGTCGTCCGGAGGCTGTGTGAAAACTCCCACTGTTAACTGAATGATGGTATGATTTCCGCATTCGATGCGGAGGCAATCCATGGGGCAGTTATCCAGGGTACAGATTGGCATCAGGCGATGCTAGTGCCTGATTTTTTGGATGATTACGCTGGCGAAGACAGCTCCGTGCCCGCCATTTATGCATTTGTCGACAAATTCAGTTTGGCGGAATTGGGTTTGCGAACCTCGCCTGCCGCGACCGGCCGACCCGGTTATCATCCGGGGTTGATGCTGCGCATTCATGTCTACGGATACCTGAACGAGATCCAGTCGTCGCGGCGGCTGGAACGCGAGTGCGGTCGCAATCTGAGGCTCATCTCGCTGACGGGACGTTTGAGACCGGACTTCAAGACGATTGCGGACTTCCGCAAGGACAACAACCCGGCGATCCGGAGGGGCTGCCAGCATTTTGTCGCTTTGTGCCGCTACATCAATCTGCTGGACGGTTTGTGTTTGGCATAAGTTGCGAAACCACATTCGGTGCAGTATCCGGTGCGGTGATCAATCCATTCAAACTACATTCGGAACATATCGCGAACCACTTATGACTGCACCGTATGCACCGTCAGCTCCTGTTATCAAAGGTTCCTCGGCTCCGACGGCCCTTGTTTCCAACGCCGCGAGATTATCCGTAGCACCGATGATGGATTGGACAGATCGGCACTGTCGCATGTTGCACCGCCACCTCACCCGCGAAGCGCTGCTATACACCGAAATGGTGACATCGGCGGCCCTCGTCCGCGGCGGAGCGACGCATCTGTTGGCGTTCTCCGAACTGGAACAGCCGGTTGCCCTGCAGCTTGGCGGCTCGGAGCCTGCCGAACTGGCTGCAGCCGCGAAGCTCGGGCAGGAAGCGGGGTATGCCGAGATCAATCTCAATGTGGGGTGTCCGTCGGACAGGGTTCAGTCGGGGTGTTTTGGCGCGGTCCTGATGGAGCAGCCCGCTCTGGTGGCTGATTGCGTGTCCGCCATGCGGGCGGCGGTTGACGTGCCGGTGACGGTCAAATGCCGCATCGGCGTTGATGCACAGGACCCGAACGTGGCATTGCCGGAGTTTCTGTCCCGCATTGTCGCGGCCGGGTGCGAAAGGGTCATCATACACGCGCGAAAGGCCTGGCTTCAGGGTCTCAGCCCGAAGGAAAACCGCGATGTGCCTCCGCTCGACTACCCGCTCGTGATGCGGATGAAAGAGTATTTCCCGAACCTGCATATTTCCATCAACGGCGGCATCGAAACGCTGGAGGCGGCCACCGAATTTCTGGACCTCGGGCTTGATGGTGTCATGATCGGGCGCGCCGCCTACCATAATCCGGCCGAGATATTGGGGCGCGCGGATCCCGTGATTTTCGGGACAGGCCGGGTGACGCAGCCCGAACAAGCCGCCCGCGCGATGCTGCCATATATCGAGACCCACCTGGCGGCGGGCGGTAAACTGGGACAGGTCACGCGGCATATGCTGGGGCTTTTCACCGGACGACCCGGCGCCCGTTCGTGGCGCCGTACCCTGTCCGAAGGGGCGCATGCCAGCGGCGCGGGTCCGGAACTTGTCGAGCAGGCGCTATTGCACGTGGTGCAGCGCGATGTCACGCGTCATTCAAGTTGAGCGAGATGCCCCCGCCAGCCCGCCCTGACCATCCTGCGTGCATTCGCCTTCCGGGCCGCTTGTGCACTGCCGACCGGGATCTGCCGGCGCAGGCGGACGCGTTCTCCCGGTTCCTTTCCGCATGCGACAGGCCGGGCGCGGGACCGGGGTCATGAACGGATTCTTCGAGAAGGGATGGGCGGTGTTTCCTGCGGAGCCAGCCGTCTTGGACTGGGTGCGACATGCACATGCTGCTGCGTTGCGGGCGCTGAAAGATCCGGAGTTGGCGCATTGGTATCAATGCGAAGGCACCTGGTTCGTCGGCCTCGATGCGCTCGACAACGACCCTCTGGGGCGTGTCGGGACCTCTGAACCCTTGTCGGGCGCTGCGGTCGACTTCATAGACAGGGCCATCGGCGAATGGCCGCCGTTGCACAAGGGACAAGTGTCAGCCGTGTTCCCGGGCTATCCCCGTCCGCGAGACGGGGAAACAGAGGCGGGGTTTCGCTATCGGTTGAACCGAGACGCGGCGCATGTGGATGGTGTGATCGGGGTCGGAGCGCCGAAACGCCGCTTTGTTCAGGAACCCCATGCGTTTATTCTTGGATTTCCCCTGAGCCACGCTGACCGGGACGCCGCCCCTTTGGTTGTCTGGGAAGGAAGCCACCATATCATGCGAGACGCCTTCGAGGCGGCCTTCGCTCGTGTGGCTGACGCGGATCCGAGCACGGTAGATGTCACGGAAATCTACAAGAACGCGCGCAAGCGGGTGTTTGACACCTGTGCAAGGGTTGTCGTGCATGGTGCGCCGGGGTCGGCGTTTCTTTTGCATCGCCTGGTGCTGCATGGCGTCGCGCCTTGGGTGGAGGGGGCGCGCAGCGCGCCTGAAGGGCGGCTGATCGCCTATTTCCGGCCTCCGATGCAGGGTGGCGCGGGCGCCTGGGCCGATGCCCCCTGACGAGCATGGCGTCTCTCTGCTATGCCCCTTGGCAATTGCCATCCGGAGCACTATACGCGCAGCCTGATCCAGCAGAGGAACGCAGAGTATGGTTGGCAGCGCAAATCTCAACATCATGATGAAAGCCGCGCGGCGCGCCGGACGGGCTCTG
>JASFFN010000365.1:0-3407 GCA_050124275.1 Roseobacter sp.
GAAAAAATGCCTCGCCGGCCAATCGGGATACGATTTGACGCATACGGATCAGGTTCTGGCCTGCATGATCGAAATGTTGATGTGCCGGTTCGAGATCGACTACGACGACGTAAACAAGACGTTTCCGGGAGAACGGGCCCTGATCGATGCCTCGACCGCGACGTTGACAAAACTCTTTGGACCTTATGTCGACAGCTCAAGCAACAAACTCGTCATAAGACCCGACGCTCAACCTCTTGCAAGACTGATGTGCAGTACATTGGACCACCTCAGCGAGACAGACTTGCAGCGGTAGGCTTTGTTCGCACGGGTGAATGTCATCTTGCGCTTTCGGCGAAGTTCTAAACCGCTCGTTGGCGAGCGAAACTTGCCCGCACTTTTTTTTTAACGCACAATAGGCTCGAGGATGGCTTGGCAAGAAGCCGTATGACCGGTGCGCAACAGGAGACCTGCATGAATATCGCTCGCGATGACGCGCCACGTGTGGGATTTTTCGTAACGTGCATCGTCGACGCCATGCGTCCCAACATAGGCTTTGCCAGTCTGAAGCTTTTGCGAGAGGCAGGCTGCAGTGTCGAGGTGCCAGCAGCACAAACCTGCTGTGGTCAACCCGCCTTTAACAGCGGCGACGATCATACCACCCGCAAGCTCGCGAGACAGGTGATCGAAGCCTTTGAACCCTACGAATACCTTGTCGTGCCCTCGGGATCCTGCGCCAGCATGATCCGCAGTCACTTTGGCGAGTTGTTTCAAGACGATCCGGAATGGCAAGCGCGGCAGCTGGCAGTGTCTGAAAAAACGTGGGAAATCCTGAGTTTTTTGTCGGAAGTCATGCAATATACGCCAACAGCTATATACAATGGCACCGCGACCTATCACGACAGCTGCTCCGGTCTCAGGGATCTCGGCGTGCACGATCAGCCCCGGGCGCTGCTGTCCCATGTGGACGGGCTGAAGATGGTTCCCCTTGAAGGAAGCAACGAATGCTGCGGGTTTGGCGGCACTTTCTGCGTGAAATACCCTGAACTTTCGACGGCGATTGTCTCCGAGAAGACGGCCAAGATCAAAGCAACCAAGGCAGACACGCTCCTCGGGGGCGACATGGGCTGCCTGATGAACATGGCAGGCAGGCTGAGCCGAGAGGGATCGGATACAAAGGTCTTTCACACCATCGAAGTGCTTGCGGGCATGGCGGACGGCCCGGGTATCTGCGCGCCGAAGCTGAAATGAAACAGACGTCGCATCAATTCAACGAAAACGTGACCCGCGCGCTGACGGAGCCTACTCTGAAAGTGGCACTGGACCGGACGACGACACTGTTGCGAACGCGGCGGGCCAAGGTGATA
Organism: Roseobacter sp.; assembly: GCA_050124275.1. Classification (GTDB taxonomy): domain Bacteria; phylum Pseudomonadota; class Alphaproteobacteria; order Rhodobacterales; family Rhodobacteraceae; genus Roseobacter. The sequence continues at coordinate 1,347 of JASFFN010000365.1, forward strand.
GACGCCTTTCCGCAATACGCCACGGCACGGGAAACAGCGCAGCAGATCAAGGATCACACCCTCGACAATCTGGGCCACTATTTACGGCAGTTCGAGAAAAACGCAATCGCCAGCGGGGCAGAGGTGCACTGGGCCGCGACCCCGGCGGAGGCACGCCGGATCGTGACGGACATCTGCCGCGCCGAAGGGGCCAAGACCGCGACGCGGGTCAAATCCATGCTGGGCGAGGAAATCGGTATCGCCGACGCGCTGGAAGAGGCGGGCGTGGAGCGCATCGAAACGGATCTGGCGGAGCATATCATACAGCTTGCCGGTGATCCGCCCTCGCACATCGTGATGCCCGCGATGCACAAGACACACGAACAGGTCGCCGAACTCTTCAAGGAAAAGCACCTGCAGCCAAGCGCGAATGACGACGTGACCTCTCTGGTTGAAAGCGCGCGCCGGGAACTCCGGCCAAAGTTTCTGAATGCCGATATCTCAATCTCCGGCGCGAACTTTCTGATCGCCGACACAGGCTCGTTCGTCACGGTCACGAACGAAGGCAATGCGGAGCTGACAACAACTCCGCCCAGAACCCACATCGTCACCGTGGGTATCGAAAAAATGGTGCCGAGCCTCAAACACGCAGCGGTTTTTCTGCGGCTTCTTTCGCGCGCAGCCATCGGGACGGAGATCACCCAGTACACGACTTTTTTCAACGGGCCGAAACGCGATGGCGACCGCGACGGGCCGGAGAAGCTGCATATCGTGCTGGTCGACAATCATCGCAGCGACATGCTGGACGACTTTCTGCGCCCGATGCTGCGTTGCATTCGGTGCGGGGCCTGCATGAATCATTGTCCGGTCTACGCGCAGGTGGGCGGGCACGCCTATGGCGCGGTCTATCCCGGGCCCATGGGGTCGGTCCTGACGCCCGCGATGACCGGACTTAAGGGGTCCAAGGATCTGCCCAATGCCTGTACGCTCAACGGCCGCTGCAAGGAGGTCTGTCCCGTGGACATTCCGCTGCCGGACATGCTGCGGTCCTTGCGGGCGCGGCAGTTCGAACAAAAGATGCCGAGCGGGATGAGCAAATGGGGTCTGCGACTTTGGGCGACACTTGCGACGCGTCCCGCGCTCTACCGTCTGGGTACTTCGGTCGCCAACCTCGGGCTGCGCGCACTGGCCCGGGGCCGCGGAAAGATATCCGCGGTGCCCTTGGCCAGCGGCTGGACCCGCACCCGTGATCTGCCGCAACCAGAGGCCGGCACGTTCATGCAACAATACAAAAAGAAGCGCTGAAGGATGTCGCGCGATGCAATACTGGCCAAAATCGACCGCGCCAACGCGGGACGCGCGGCACCGGATATTGAGTCCGCTGCCGGGGCCTTGATCGCCGACCCGGACGCCTACCGCGCGACCTTCGCGCCGCAGCCGATCTACGACCGCTTCGTCGCCAAAGCGACATCGGAGACGGTGACCGCTACGGTCGAGGATCTGGCCACGCTCTCAGAGCTGCCCGATGCCGTGGCAGCTTACATGCGCGAAAGAGACCTCGCACCGCGCGTCGCGCTGCAACCGCGTGACAGCCTCACGGCGCTGGACTGGAGCGATTTCGAAACAGTCGATACGGCGCAGATGAACGAACCGCTGGCCGTCACCTTCGCCGATGCCGGCATCGCCGAGACCGGGTCGCTGGTGTTCCGCACAGGACCCGACGCGCCGGTCTTGCTGAACTTTCTGCCGCTGCATCACCTCGTCGTGCTTCGACGCGGCACGATTCTGCCGCACATGGAAGACGTCTTTGACCGCTTCGGCACCACGGCCGAGGCGCAGGGCCGCAGCCTGAACATCATCACCGGCACCAGCGGCACGGCGGATATCGAAGCCAAGAACGTCCGCGGCGCCCACGGCCCACGGTTCATGCATATATTTTGTGTCGAAGAGCAATAAATTAACATAATGATTATTATTGGCTTCAGCGTGAGTTCACACACACACACTCGGTATCTGAGTGCCCGTATTTTCGAGGCACTCACCTTAGCCCAGGGAGAGTGCTCTGAATGACGAACAAAGCGT
>JASFFN010000366.1:0-3403 GCA_050124275.1 Roseobacter sp.
AAACGCTCACGATTAGTTTCTGCAACTGGCCAAATCCTGACTGCAGCCCCTCCCAATCGAGGGGCTGTTTTGGAGCCGAAGGCAACCCGCCGGCCCCGGTTGGGTAAGTCGAGCAACGCGAGCGGTACCAGAGGGGCCGTGCGCTTTTGGTATGCCGTCGAGCGAAGCCGCCTTCCGCCGCAGGCGGGAGCAGGGAAGCGAGACTCCTTTATCTGAGAATCAGAGATTGGTATCGAGTTTATGTCTTGATCGTTGTTCCTGAAAATAATTCGCGGCACCTTTCCTTTTTCCTAGGAGTACACTGAAAGGTCAGATCAACCAGCACAGATCTCGGCGCCAAGTTCTCAACGTCCGAAACGAGCTTACTGTTTATCCCCGAACGAATTTCAACAGAGGTATATAAAAATGACTAAGCGCAGCTATACAACGACAGTTATTGCACTGGCCACCATTGCATCAATGGCCCTCATTGGCTGCGGAAAGGAATCTGACCAAGCGGCTGCTCCAGAACAGGCTGCACCCGAGCAGGTCGCGGTCGAGCAGGCGAAGTCCGTCACCGCAGTCCAAACGACCCCTGTCACGGAAGAAAACTACGCCCGGGCGGAGACAGAGGTTATTTTTGCGGACTACGTAAAGAGAATTGCCGACGAAACCGGCACCAACGGTATGGGCGAATGGCTACACTTTAGGGAGGGTGCAGACCCGAAAGACCGCACGGTCATGCGTATCAACTTTGACACGCTGTACTCAATGGCAATTCTAGACCTGACCGAAGATGCGGTGCTGACCATGCCGGAGACCGACGGTCGTTATCAAAGCGCATGGTTCATTACAGACGAACACTACAATCCAATGGCATTCATCGAGCCGGGCACGTACACGTTGACCCAGGAGGAGATGGGCAGCCGTTACGTTCAAGTCGCCATTCGAACGCAGGCCAATGTTGCTGACCCTGATGATCTGGCCATCGTGCATGAACTTCAGGATCAATTGAAACTGGAACAGGAAGACAAGGGGGAGTTTGTCCCCTCCGGCAACTGGGATATGGATGAAATTCTGGCGATGCGGGCCAAATACCAGGAAATTCAGAAGGAAGAGGACATCACATCTGAGCAGATGTTCGGCAAGAAGGGCGAGGTACCACTGAAGGAACATAATGTCGGTACGGCAACGGGCTGGGGTGGTCTTACCGCTGAACGGGCAGTTTATCCGGTTATTTACGCAGACAGCACCAAGTCGCAAACACTGACACTCAAAGATGTGCCAGCGGGCGCGTTCTGGTCGGTCACTGTCTACGACGTCGAGGGCTTTCCGCAAGGTGACGTCTACAATATCAACAGCGCATTTGCCGTGCCCGAAGAGGATGGCTCGTACGTCATTCATTTTGGTGGCGACAATGAGGCCGTTAACTACATGGATATCTTTGAAGGCTGGAATCTTGCACTGCGCATCTACGAGCCTACCGAAGCATACTTCAATGGTGAGTGGGTCATGCCGGAACTTCAGCTTGCCGAGTAATCCCAAGGAGGAACAGTTGGGCACGGAGTAAAGTGCCAGAGTGAATTTTATAGATTGCTCCTGCCCGAACTGGGAACTTAACTCCCCTGCGATTCAGTTCCAGGGGAGTTCTGCTATGTGCGCGACTCCGACATTAGATGTCAGAGAAGCGAAAGGGACCGCTAACGACCCATTTCGGCACTCGTTCAGGCGAAGAGAGCGACCGTCTTCCGAACAAAAACGTCGGAGTTTTTGCTACGCGATCGTCGTGTCTCAGCCCTGATGGGCCTAAAGTAGAAGGTACTCGAATGGATGGCTGGTTTTCTAAACGGGGAGCCCGTCATCTTCATCAGTTTGCTGATTATCACGTTTCTAATCGCGACCCTGGTCTCGTTTCTCGTCGCACGATTGTTTCGCAATTCGATAACTTCGATTCTTGAGCGCATCGTCGGGCGGGATTTCAGTTACGGTTGGTGGCGATACCTTACGTTCGCCATCTACGTCGTTGGTATTTCGGGTGGCGTGCGGGTCTGGGATCTTGAAAAGTACATCACGCCACGACCAGAGGAGGCAGAGGCCATCATCCTGAACCCTGAGCGATGGACACTGGAAATTTATCGCACGATCCTTGGCAGCCTCCAGGGGATTGCCTGGATGTTACTGGTCTTTTTTGTGTTCGCACTTATCGCTTATGTGATCGTCCGAGGGATGGAGATGAGGCACGGAAAGCCGTCAGACGTGGATGCCGAGTAGACTAGTCGCAGGCCGCTAACGGCCCAAAGGCGAACTCTACAATTCATGTTCCAAGCAACCCGATTGTACCGACAGATTTCGACAGGTTAATAGACTTCTGAGGCGTTAGGCTCGACTTCGGCTGCTCGCCTGCATCGAAGATCCACCCGAGATTGCGAAGATTCTCGCGCACATTAATTGCCGCGCGACCCTGACCGGCAGTACAGCGCGCGAGGCACCATCGGTTGCACAGACCTGACAGATTCTGACAGCGCCTGCATGGGTGACGCGCCCAGTGTAGCGCTTGGCTGGCAGCCGGTTTTTGCGCAGTCAGGATCCGAAGGCGACCATCAGACGGAGGGTTCGGGTGCGTTGTGGACAAAATTTCGGCTGCCAGCGGATAGTCCAATCCTCCCAACTCAGACTGCAATACGTACCTGAATCAAGCAATATGTACTTTGTTCGCTCTATCCGCCGCGTGCGTGCCTGCGGGCTTCGAGGTAAATTGTGGGGTAATGGACTTTTCCTGGACAGAACTGCGACGGCGCAAGGTCGTGCGCGTGGCGGTGGCCTACGTCATCGGCGCCTGGCTGTTGATGCAGGTCGGCGACACCCTGCTCGGGCTGCTGGAACTGCCCGGTTGGATCGGCAAGGCGCTGGTGGTGGCGCTGGCGCTGGGATTTCCGCTGGCACTGGTGCTGTCCTGGATGTTCGACTTCACGCCTGGCGGCATCGAGAAAACCGCGGCCGCCGGGAAGGATGAGCCCGGCCCATTCCGCTACGCAGATCCCGACCCCATCGACGCCGGTGAACTCGACCTGTTGCGGCCGCAGGCCACACCGCTGATCGGCCGCGGGGAAGAGATGAAGCTGTTTACCGCGCGGCTGGAAGAGACGATCGCCGGCCGCGGCGGCCTGGTGCTGATCGGCGGCGAGCCGGGCGCCGGCAAGACACGCCTGGGCGAAGAGGCCCTGGCCCTCGGCCATGCGCGCGGCATGTTGCCGCTGGCCGGTCACGCCTACGAGGAGCACGGTGCCCCGTTCGTCACCAGCACCGAGATTCTGGAACAACTGGTCAGGGCCGTGCCGGCAGACAACCTGCGCAACGTACTGGGCCCGACGGCGGGCGAGATCGCCCTGCTCCTGCCAGAGCTGCGGCGGCGGCTGCCGGACAT
>JASFFN010000367.1:0-3396 GCA_050124275.1 Roseobacter sp.
TTCGTTCCCCATGGGTTCGAATGGGACCTCGAGAAAGCCCCTGAGCCTACCGGCTCACCGCGATATGCGCAGATCAAGGACCTCGGCAAGCTCGCGAAAGTGATACAGGCAATCAACTGACCCGCCGCATTTCCAACGACGCACAAAAATACATCAATTTCAAACTTCATTCGATTTTAATGCATTCTCTATAAATCAATGGTTTATCGAAACCAAAAGCTGTGCTAGCGTTGCCTTCATAAAGCCAGTTGAAAAAAATCGACGGCGTGAGGCAGAAAAAGGCGGAAATCATGAAGGTTCGGCGACATTGGCCGGCCCGATACGGGCTATATGCATTCGCTCTCTTGTGGATGCTCGTTATCCTCCCTCTCAGCGCGGCCGCGGCACCCTATGCCGCCATGGTCATGGATGCCCGGACCGGCGAAGTATTGCATTCGCGGAACGCGGATACGCGACTGCATCCGGCATCGCTGACCAAGATGATGACGCTGTATATTGCTTTCCAAGCCGTTGAGCAGGGAGAGATTTCACTCGATACGAAGGTTAAGATCTCGCGTTTCGCGGCGTCGGAACCGCCTTCCAAACTCGGACTGAAGGCAGGCCAGAGCATTGCTTTCCGCTACCTTATCCGCGCGGCCGCGGTGAAATCCGCCAACGATGCGGCGACCGCCATCGGTGAAGCGCTGGAAGGATCAGAAGCCGCATTCGCCCGCCGCATGAACCGCACCGCCAAAGCCCTTGGCATGACGCGGACAACCTTCAAGAACGCGCATGGGCTGACGGAAAACGGGCATATGTCCACCGCACGCGACATGACCATTCTGGGGCGCCACGTGCTCTATGACTATCCGCAATATTACAACCTGTTCTCGCGCAAGTCGACGCACGCGGGTGTGCGCAATGTCGCCAACACAAACCGCCGGTTGCTCGCTGCCTACCGCGGCGCGGATGGGATCAAGACCGGCTATACGCGGGCCGCTGGCTTCAACCTTGTCGCGTCTGCCGAGCGCGGGCAGGAGCGGATCATCGCAACCGTTTTTGGCGGGACCTCGACAACCGCGCGAAACGCGCGCGTCGCCGAACTTCTGGACATGGGCTTCAAGCGCGCCCCGACGCGCGCCGCTTTGCGCAAACCGGAAAAACCATCCTACGTGGCAACCAGCAGTCCCGTGAAGCGCGCGGATACCGTGATGACGGCAAGTCTGCGACCGAAGATTCGTCCGGGGACCGAAGTAGTTGTGGCATCGGTCAACGCTGAGGACATCGTAGCGGCCGTTGCCGAGGCCAAAGCAACCACGCCGCCTCCGGCCGCTGCTGCGAGCACCAGTGGCATCCTAAACACGGACATCACATCGGCCCTGATCGAAGCGCAAGGTGATGCGACACAGCAGCCCGCAACGGCTGGAAGTGTCGTGCCCGCGTCCATTCGCCCCGCGATGCGGCCATCCGGCTTGATAAACGCCTCTTTGACCGGGCCCGTCGCGGAGGAGACCGAAGTCGTGACCCGCCTGTCGACTTCCGGCGGACGCCAGTGGGGTGTCAATGTCGGTCGATACGGAAACCGCTATCTGGCGGAGCGGGCCCTCCTGACAACCGCGCTGACAGAGATGGAAACGCTGGATGGCACCCTGCGCAAAGTGGTCAAGCGCCAGACCGGCTTTGACGCGAATTTTCTGGGCATGAGCGAGGCGTCTGCCGAACTGGCATGCCAGCGGCTGGAAGCGCGCAACATCGAATGTACGAAGATTGGCCCGTCCTGAGTTTCGGACCTGATCAGACCTAATCCGGTCGCGGCCTGTCATCCCACTCGCTGTTCAGAATCCGGCGACTGTCGCCTTCCGGATCCTCGTATTGACGGCTGCGGAGCGTATAGATGAAACCCAGCAGTCCAAGGCCGCCCAGAATCAGCGAAATCGGAATGAGATAGGCCAGTACGTTCATGTCCGTCCTCGGATCCGCAATGCGTTCACGGACACAGTAAGCGACGAGACCGACATCGCCAAGGCCGCAATCAGGGGAGTTGCCATTCCCGCGACCGCCAACGGCACGGCGATCACGTTGTAGATTGTCGCTATCGTGAAGTTCTCGTTGATCCGCTTGGTCGCGAGACGCGCCGTTGCGACGGCATCGGCGACGGGGGTCAGATCCTGTCCAAGCAACACGATATCCGAGGCCGCCCGCGCCGCATCCAGCGCCTGCGCCGGGCTGATCGACACATGCGCTGCCGCCAGCGCCCCGGTGTCGTTCAACCCGTCTCCCACCATCAATACGCGGTGACCGTTCCTTGCGAGTTCCTGTATGACGGATACTTTGTCAGCCGGCAGCTTTTCCGATGCATGTCGCGAAATCCCCAATTGGGCTGCCGTGTGCACGACCGCTTTTTCGCGGTCACCCGACAGCAGCATCAGTGCGAGACCCTGCTTTTTGAGCGACTGCATCAGGTCCGCCGCACCGGGTCTCAGACGGTCTTCAAAAGCGATGACCACGGAGTGTCCGGGCGCTGTCTGCAAGGCAGTGCACAGACCCTGTCCTGACGGATCCGCGCCAACCCATTCGGGCCGTCCCAAGCGGACGTCGACTCCGCCCACCAAGCCCTGCGTACCATAGCCCGGCCGCTCGACATGCTGCTCAACCTTCGCAGGCCGAAGACCCTCCGCTTGTGCAGCGCTGACGATGGCCTGAGCGAGCGGATGCGAGGAGCCCTGCGCCAAAGCGCAGGCGATCGCCCTTTCAGCGGGCCCAAGCTCATGCCAGTTGGTCACACATGGCGTGCCCAGCGTCACCGTCCCGGTCTTGTCGAAGACCACCGTGTCGACCTCTGCAAGACGCTCCAAGGCGGTCGCGTTCTTGACCAGAAGCCCTTTGCCGAAGAGCCGGCCGGAAGCAGCGGTGGTGACCGCCGGCACCGCCAGACCCAGGGCGCAGGGGCATGTGATGATCAGAACCGCGGCCGCAATGTTGAGGGAGACACGCATGTCGCCCGACCAGATCAGCCAGCCCAGAAATGCCAGTGCCGAAAGGATGTGCACACCCGGTGCGTAAAGTTTCGCCGCACGATCAGCCAGCGATGTATAGCGCGAGCGGCCGCTTTCCGCCACGGCGACAAGCGCCGCGAGCTGATGAAGCGACGTGTCGACGCCAACCGCCGTGGCCTCCAGTGTGAGAGGGCCTGTCAGGTTGACTTCGCCCGCGCTGACCATGTCGCCGCGTGTCCGCCGTACCGGCATCGTTTCTCCGGTCAGCGCAGACCCGTCCACCTCGGATGTTCCTTCCAAGATCACGCCGTCCACGGGCGCACGCGCGCCGGGCCGCACGAGAATATGGTCGCCCTTGCTCAACAGGTTCACGGCGACTTCACTTGGTTTGCCATCGGTGATCCGCCAAGCGCGCGGAACT
>JASFFN010000368.1:0-3388 GCA_050124275.1 Roseobacter sp.
TCCCAGCCTCCGCCGGCGCCTCCGGGGATCAGAAAGTGAATGCTTTCAACGACCTGATGTCCGCCCGCAAAGGCCGGTGCGCCAAAACTCACTGCGGCCATGGCCGCGCCCATCAGGGCCCTACGGCCCAGTTTCAATTTGGTCATAATGTCCTCCCATGAACAACTGTACCTGTCACGTTCAGTTGCATTCATTTGTTCCAACACGAAACATGGGCTGCAAGTTGTCCGACCACTTTCCGTGCCGGCCCCAGCATGAAATTTCTTTTGCAAGAACACAACATACAATTGTCGCCCGCAAAGTCTGCGCCTTTGCGGTGGCCATCGGCCCATGCTGCGCGGGCCTCTCGGACAGCCCTGGCACGCGCTTGCTGCCGCGATTGGCGGACCGCCGGCGCGATCCCGATACCGGGTCTGGAGTGCGCAGCAGGACGTGTTGGTCTGCACACTCGCGTTTTCCGGATCGGGGATATCGGTCGTCACTTTCCGAGGTTTGAAGAAACCGTCCTAAAGTCTTGGGAAATCTGCTACGGAGTGAGGATGGAGGTGCGCAGACGTGAGCATTGAGAAACTGGATCATGTGAATTTGCGGACCACGCGACTGGAAGAAATGATTGCGTGGTATCGGGACGTTCTGGGATTGAACGTCGGGCCGCGACCGGATTTTCCCTTCAAAGGGGCATGGCTTTATGCGGGAGAAGCCGCCTGCGTGCATCTGGTCGAAATCGACGGCGACGAAGCCACCGGTTCGGAAACGGCACTGAAGCTGGAACACTTTGCTTTTACCGCTTCAGAGCGTGAGGAATTCGAGAGCCGCCTGAAGGAACTCGGCGTCACGTGTCGCAGGGTCGAGAACGAAGAATTCGCGACGATCGCCTGCAACATGTGCGACCCTGACGGGAACCACATCCATGTCGACTTTCGATCCGGGTAATCGCGTCGGACGAGGCGTCCGGCAATCCGGCAATTTCTTGATCCAGATCATACGCCTGCGCCCGAAGCCCTTTCTAAAGTGCAAGGCAGATCGGTAAAAGCCTTTGTAATTTGACCGATTGACTGCGCCTTGGGGTGCAGGAAACCGGATTGAGATGGAGGGGGAAGTGATTGAAAGCAACACATTGAGCGCAGCACATCGGCGACATGATGTGATAGTATACCGGAGTTCAGGTGTCACTTGCGATGCAAGTCAGGCCAAGGCCGGAAATCCTGCAAGTGACGGTTACGAGATCGGCAAATCCGCCATCGGACGTCCTATGCGGAGGCAGCCGACATGAAAACCGGAGCGACCCTGCTTTTCTCCATGATGCCTGCCGCGGTGTTTGCGCATGGCAACCACGCCCCGGTCGCAGAGCCACTTCATTTTCTGTCGCATTCAGGTCACATCGTCGGTGCCATCATCGCGATAGCCGCGCTCGTTGCCTTTCTCAGAAAGCGCGACGAATCCTGAAAAACTGTCTGGCCGGACAGAAATCGTCGGTCACACGCTTTCTGTCCTGAGGGATCGTCGCGCCATCAACCGCCGGTTAATCCATCTGGTAGCCCGGCGTGGAGTGCGACAGGGCGCGTTCTTCTTCATCCATGTCTTCATGGATGTCTTCGAAGAGGGGCGTCGACAGATACCGCTCACCGGTATCGGGCAGCATGCACAGGATCACGGAACCCGCAGGCGCCTTTTCCGCGACTTGCAGTGAGACCGCAAAAGTCGAGCCACCGGAAATCCCGGTCAGAATCCCCTCTTTCTGCGCCAGCAGCTTGGCGTGCTTGATCCCCTCCGCGCCGGCGATCGGGATGAGGTCGTCGTAAAAACCGTTGTCCATGGCCTCCTGCAAAACGGCCGGAATGAAATCGGGTGTCCAGCCCTGGATCGGGTGCGGCTCGAAGGCGGGATGGCTCGCGGCAGGGGAGTGGTCGGCTTTTCGCTCCTGTGCCACGCCGCTGCCAAGCAGTTGCGCGTTCGCGGGTTCGGTGAGCACGATCCTGGTTTCCGGGCGTTCCTTGCGCATCACGCGCCCCAGTCCCGTGACCGTGCCACCGGTGCCATAGCCTGAAACGATGTAATCCAGACGCTCACCTTTGAAATCCGCAACGATTTCGCGCGCGGTTGTCGCTTCGTGAATGTCCGCGTTCGCGTCGGTTTCAAACTGGTGGGCGAGAAACCAGCCGTTGGCCTCGGCCAGTTCAACGGCCTTGTTGTACATGCCGAAACCCTTCTCGGCGCGCGGGGTGAGCACGACCTTTGCACCCAGAAAGCGCATCAGTCGCCGCCGCTCGACCGAGAAGCTGTCGGCCATGGTGACCACCAGCGGATAGCCTTTTTGCGCGCAGACCATCGCAAGCCCGATGCCCGTGTTGCCACTTGTCGCCTCGACCACCGTCTGACCGGGCTTGAGCGCGCCGGAACGTTCCGCCGCCTCGATGATATTGACCGCCAGCCTGTCCTTGACCGAGGCCGCTGGATTGAAAAACTCGGCCTTCACGTAGATCGTGACATGTTCCGGCCCCAGATTGTTGATCCGGATCACGGGGCTGTTGCCGATGGTATCGAGCACGCTGTCATATCGCTCTCCACGGCCTTTGGTCGTTCTGATGTGGTCGGATGTCATCGTGCATACTCCCCTTGTTTTTTGACAGTCGCCCTGCGCGCTCGCGCGGTGCGGGTAGCGCGATTAGACCTCAATTTTAAGCAAGCTACCATGGTCGTAATCGTATTTCGCCACACGGTGGAATAAATAGGTGCAAAGAATGTGTCGACTCTTCATAATGATCCTGCACCCTCGTCAGAATGGCAGAAAGGCTGCACATGAACCTAAACGCGCCAAGGCGGCATTCTGTCTGGTTGTGTCCCGAGGCTGAAATCGCCGCCTGCCTGAGTACAGAAATCGCCAAATTTGCAGACCTGTCCGGCACAGATGTCTTTGAGCCGCATGTCACATTGCTCGGCGATCTGACCTGCGCGCCGCAGACCACAATCGATGCATGTTCGGCGCGGCTTGGCGGCATCGAAGCTGCAAGAGCAGAAATCGCGGGGCTGACCCAGACCAATGCTTTCTACATGTCGTTATTCCTGGACGTGCACCTTGTCCCGAATTTGTCCGAACACCGGCTGCAAATACTACGCGACGTTGGTCTCATCGCGAATAGCGGGTTTCGTCCGCACCTGAGCCTTGCATATGGCCTGTCACCTCAAGCTTTGACGCAAAGCGACAAGCGTGCTCTGCAGGAACGTTTCAGTGGGCTCGAATTCGACCTGACGCACGTGACGATCGTTGCCTCTGCACGGGATGTCCCGATTTCGGATTGGCATGTTTTGCAAAAACTGCCCCTGTCGCAGAGCAAATCGATGAACGAATGCGAACTCGCGCCCAGTTGACAGCCTGGGATAGAGGCGG
>JASFFN010000369.1:0-3381 GCA_050124275.1 Roseobacter sp.
GCGCACGCAGCGTGGGATCGATGCGGCCCAGCGGCCACTTTGCAACCAGAGCGCGGTCTGTCATCTGATCGATCGACGCCTGATAGTTGACGGCTTGGTCGAGTATTTCATCAAAAAGCCCGGTATCCGCGTCGAGCATTTCGCGTCCGTCGTACACGGCCCCAAAACGATGGTCGATGAATTCACGCCGCACCGCTTCGACGGTTTGCGCAGAGTGCTCCATCTGAAAGAGCGCCTGAACTGCGTAGAGGCGGGCCGCCGATCTCATCTTGCGGCGTTGATTGCCGGAGAGGTTGTCATGAAGTGAGCTCATGCGCTGCCCGATCCGTCGAAATCGCCGGCGATCTGGATGTCCTCCCCAAGCGGCACGAAACCGACGTCCCTGCTCTTGGCGCCCCACTTGCGTGCGAGGGAGATCAGGTGCAAGGCCGCGGCCGCCGCATCCCCTCCCTTGTTCTGCCCGTCTGCATTCGCGCGTACGGTCGCTTGTGCAAGATTTTCCACGGTGAGTATGCCGTTTCCGATGCACAGCCCCTGCAGCCCCAACAACTGCAGCGCACGGCTGCTGTCGTTGCAAACGGTTTCATAGTGGGTGGTCTCGCCGCGCACGACACAGCCGAGCGCCACGTATCCGTCGAAATTGCTCCGCCGATCCGCAATCCCGATCGCCGTCGGCACCTCCAGCGCACCGGGCACTTCGATCACTTCCCACGTGCCGCCAACCGCTTCGATCTCGGCTTTGGCGCCAGCCAGCAGATTGTCTGCGATCTCTTTGTAGTAAGGCGCGACCACGATGAGCAGTTTCACCGGTTTGTCGAAGGTCGGGCGCGCCAAAACATGATGCTGTTCATTTGCGGCCATACTCTAGTCCTTTGTAATCGGGCGCGTGCCCACGATGGAGAGATTGTAGGCTTCCAATCCAAGGTACTTCGTCTGCGGGCTGTCTGTCAGCAGGATAAGATCTCGCAAGCCCATCGAGGACATGATTTGCGCCCCCACGCCCGTGCGTTTGATCGTTCTCGGGCCCTCGTCATCATCTGCATCCAGGCGCAGTTTCGGATGCGGTTCTCGAAAGAGCAAGACGGCACCGCGCCCCTCGTCCGCGATGATCTGCATCGCCCGCGGCAGTTCGTCAACCGGGCCCGGGCCAAGGCCCAGCACATCCTCCAAAGCGTTCAAGGCGTGTGTGCGCACCAGCACGGGTTCAGCGGTGGCGATGTCGCCTTTCGACAGCATCACGTGATCGGTTCCGGTGATCTGATCCTCGAAAATGCGCATCTTCCACTCACCGCCATACGCCGAGGTCACCATCCGCTCCTCGCGCTGGCGCAGCAGGTTGTCGTGTTTGTGCCGGTACGCGATCAGATCACTGATCGTACCGATCTTCAGCCCGTGTTGCGCGGCGAACTGCACCAGATCCGGCAGGCGCGCCATGTCGCCATCGGGCTTCATGATCTCGCATATGACGCCCGACGGATTGAGGCCTGCAAGTCGGCTGATATCGACAGCGGCCTCGGTATGACCCGCGCGGATCAGCACGCCGCCGTTGCGCGCCCGGAGCGGGAAGATGTGACCGGGTGTCGCAATATGGGCCGGGCCCTTTCGCTCATCAATGGCGACAGCCACGGTGAGGGCGCGATCGGCGGCGGAAATCCCGGTGCTGACGCCCTCTCGCGCCTCTATCGAAACGGTGAACGCCGTTTCATGCCGCGAGGAATTGTTCACCGCCATCATCGGCAGGCCAAGCGTCCTGATCCGTTCTTCGGTCAACGGCAGGCAAATCAGGCCGCGACCGTGGGTTGCCATGAAGTTGATTGCTTCGGCATCCGCATATTGCGCGGGGATCACCAGATCTCCTTCGTTTTCCCGATCCTCATGATCGACGAGAATGAACATCCGTCCCCGGCGGGCCTCTTCGATGATGTCCTCGATCGGCGAGATGCTGTCGCGCAGGTCCCTTTCAACCGGTCCCGGATTTTCATAGCTCATAGCAGGCGCGCCTTTCTGTTCTCTTCCGGGCTGATACCGCAAGCCGCCACTCTTGGCCAGCCAGCGCGGAACGTCAGCCTGCCTGCATTTCCGCAAGGCGCGCAACGTAACGCGCCAGTGTGTCGATCTCAAGATTGACCCGGTCACCGACCGCGACGGCTCCCCATGTTGTCACCTGTTTGGTATGGGGAATGAAGTTGACGCCAAACTCCGCGCCGTTTACCTCATTCACGGTCAGGGAGGTTCCGTTCAGGGCAACCGATCCTTTCGGCGCGATGAACCGGGCCAGATCAGCCGGTGCGCGCAGCGTGACGCGAGTGCTGTCACCGGACTCGACGACCGAAACGACGTCAGCGACGCCATCCACATGCCCGGACACGATATGCCCGCCAAGTTCGTCTCCAACACGAAGGGCGCGCTCGAGATTGACCCGTTTGCCCGCCGCCCAGCTCTCCAGGTTGGTCTTGCTGACCGTTTCCGCGCTGATCTGAACCTCGTACCAATCCGTCCCCAGTTCCACGACGGTCAGGCATACGCCGTCAGAGGCGATCGACGCCCCCAGTTCAATTCCGGCGGTATCATAGGATGTCTTGATCCGCGCCCTCAGATCACCCTGCTTTTCGACCCTGTCGATGATGCCGATGTCCGTGATAATGCCTGTAAACATGTCGATCCCGCCCTGTCCGTCTGCCCCTGACGTAACGACGCAGCAGCAGGCTGACAAGGCCGGCATTTGAGGACAAATTGACCAATGGTCATAATTTTGGCGGTATTACCCATTGAAACAGGGTGATTGCGCATCGAGAGTAGCGACATGACACAGCCCCCCCCTGCCCCGCAGCGCGTGTTCCTGTTTCTACAGGGGCCGCACGGCCCGTTTTTCAGCCAGTTGGCGCGCCAACTGCAAAACGCGGGCGCCGAGACCTGGCGCGTTGGCTTCAATGCGGGCGATCGCGCATTCTGGTCACAGCGCGCCACCTACATACCCTATCGTAAATCGCCGGAACACTGGGCGGCGACGCTGCAGGACATTCTGGCCAACAAACGGGTCACGGATCTTGTGCTCTACGGCGATACACGACCGATACACGCGCAAGCCGCCGAACTCGCGCGGGAAAAATCCTTGCGGCTGCATGTCTTCGAGGAAGGCTATCTCAGGCCTTACTGGGTGACCTATGAACTGGGGGGATCAAACGGCCATTCCCGGCTGATGGACCTCTCGGTTGCACGAATCAAAAGTCTTCGACAATCACGGCAATTCGATCCGCCGGTTCCGCCAGGCCACTGGGGCGATATGCGCCAGCACATATTCTACGGTGCAGCCTATCACTGGTGTGTTCTTGCTCTCAACCGAAGCTACCCGCACTTTCGCCCGCACCGCAGTCTGAACGT
>JASFFN010000370.1:0-3377 GCA_050124275.1 Roseobacter sp.
GCTCTTTCATCAAGGGCGGTTCGACGAAATTATTGTCGGCATAGCGCGCATCTTCAGCCATTTTATTGGAAAACACCGCGCCCGAGTTGATGTCTAGCACCGTCGCTCCCGCTGCGACCTGGGCCACGGCGTCTGCTTCGACCATCGAGAAATCGCCTGCCTCGAGTTCAAGCGCGAGTTTCTTGCGCCCGGTGGGATTGATCCTCTCGCCGATCACACAGAAAGGTTGATCAAAACCGATGATCGCGGTCTTGGTTTTGGATTCGACAATTGTCCTGGTCATGCGTGGGATCCTTGGCTCAGGCCAGCGGGTTGCGCGGCCGCGCCGCCGTTTTCAGTCGCCCAGGCGGCATTGGTTTTTATGCCGCCGAGTGGAAAGAAGTGCACATTTGTAATGTTGCACTCGGGATGCGTTGCCCTGTGCGCGGCAAGCTGGGCCAGCATCTCCGTCGGTTCGTAGGGCAACAGCAGTTTGGTCACATCCATGGCCCGTTTTTGCAGAACCTTCAGGGACGGACCCACGCCACAGGCAATGGCGAATTTTATCAGGGTCTGCAGTTTCGCAGGACCCGCCACGCCGATGTGGATCGGGAGAGTAATGCCTTCATCCGCCAGAGTCTGGGCCCACTGGATGATCGGCCTGGCGTCGAAGGCAAATTGCGTCGCGATCGCCATTTTTGCATCTGTTCGCGACTGAAAGTCGTTTTTCCATCGCAAGGCCGCGCTGACGTTTTTCATCGAACCATCGGGATCGATATCCCGGTTGCCTTCCGGGTGGCCGGCCACGTGCAGCCGCTCGAAACCCGCTGCGTCGAAAAGCCCGGTTTCCATCAGTTGCATCGAGCTGTGGAAGGACCCGTGGGGCTTTTCCACACCGCCGGCCAGCAAAAGCGCCTGTTTCACATCCGCTTCGCCCTGATAGCGCGCAATCCAGTCGGCCAGAGTCGCACGATCCTTGATGATGCGCGCGGGAAAGTGAGGCATGACCCGGAAGCCTTCATCGTGCAGACGTTTTGCCGTCCCGACCATGTCCCCGATCGGGGTGCCTTCGATATGGGCGATGTAGACACGCGTGTTCGCCGGCAATAACTCGCGGAAGTTCTCTACCTTTTCGGCGGTGCGCGGCATGACCTCGATCGAATAGTCCTGCAGGAAAGCCTCTATCTGAGGCGACGCAGGCGACGCATGCGGTGTTTCCTTGCGCTTGAAATTCAGCAGAGCCATCAGGCGTTCCTTTCCGGACAGGAGGGTGTCAAACAGGGCTGGCAGGATCAGGCCCAGCCGTCGTTGTCAATCAGCGCCTTGAGCCGCGCTGTGTCATACTCGGCGTCCAGCCGCGCGGCTTCGGCCTCGGCGATTTCTTCGGCGGCGCCCGGTTTTTCGTAAGGCGCTGCCTTGCGCCATTCCGCCAGGTAATCATCGCTTCCGTCGGCGCCGACTTTCATGGCCGCGCGGTCGATCGCCTGCTCGAAACGCTCGGGCAACTGACGTTTCGAGCCTCGACGGCCTTTTCCGACGATCACTTGCGCAGGGATGTCGCGCCAATACACAATGGTCACTTCAGGCATGGAATCATTCCTATTGCGGTTGCCTCTATCTAGCGGTCATGAACTGCAGGCCAGTGCTGGATTTCGACAGAATACACCCTGTCCGCGACGCATCGGAACTTACCAAAGCCCAATCGACAGAGCGAGAGCGCGTGCCGTCAAAATACTGATAATGAAGCTGAAGCCTGTTCACGGCCCGGGCCCTCCAATTGTTTCGCCTGTCGTCACCATTCGAGTGTGTCGACGCTTGCGTCAGTGGCTTTCTGCGGCTAGCGTGACAGCAACCCGAAATGAAAGGCGCGTCCAATGGCGCCCAAGCGTCCCAGAGGTGCGGGCGCACTCGATACGACGACGGCTCTGAGCCCCGCGCCAGTTCCGCTCAAATCAAGCGAGCTTTATGCGGCGCTTGATTTGGGTACAAACAGTTGTCGCATGTTGATCGCTCAGCCGGACGGCAGCGGCTTTCGAGTCGTGGACAGTTTTTCCAAGTCCGTACAGCTCGGCGCGGGATTGGAAAAATATGGCCGCCTGTCCCGGTCCTCGATGACACGCACGATACAGGCTTTGCGGATTTGCCAGCAAAAACTGAAACGCAACAACGTGCGGCACATGCGTCTGGTTGCCACCGAAGCCTGCCGGCGGGCCGCGAACGCGGAAGAGTTCATTGACCGTGTCCATCGCGAAACCGGGCTCAGGCTCGAAATCATAAAGCCGCAGGAAGAAGCGCAGCTTGCGGTCGTGTCCTGCGCGCCGCTCGTGAGCAGGAGCACGGAAAACCTGCTTGTTGTGGATATCGGAGGCGGATCGACCGAATTGGTCTGGATCGACCTGAGCCATGTCCCGAAACGCGAACGTTCGCGCGCGATCATGCGGTTGAACGGCGGGTTTGCGCCGCGGCTCAGCGATCTTTCCGTAGCGCGCGTGGTCGACTGGATTTCGGTGCCTTTGGGTGTGGCGACGCTGCGCGATCAGTTCAACGACGTGGAAGACGACGCAGCCCGCTTTGCGCTGATGAGTTGGTTTTTCGAGGAAAATCTGGCCGATTTCACCCCTTATCACGACACCCAGCCGCAGAAGCGGTTTCAGATCGTGGGGACTTCCGGTACCGTTACCACTGTCGCCGCGAGCCACTTGGGATTGAAAAGATATGACCGGACCAAGGTCGACGGAATGCACATGACCACGGATCAGATTGACCGTGTCATCCGCTCGTACCTCGCGCTGGGACCCGAAGGGCGGCGTGCGGACCCCCGGATCGGGCAGGACCGCCACGCGCTGATCATGTCGGGAGCGGCCATCCTGCAGGCGCTGATGCGCTGCTGGCCGACCGAGCGTCTGTCGGTGGCAGACAGGGGGCTGCGCGAAGGGCTGCTGTATGCGCAGATGAGCGAGCATGGCGTGCTCGAAGACGGAGAGCTGTGATGGCAAAACCGCCCACCGGCAGGAATACGTCCGGTCGCGGGCAGCGCGACCTCAAGGTGAAGGTCAAGTCAGCCCGGGGGCGCAAGCTGAGTTCGACCCGTTGGCTGCAGCGCCAATTGAACGATCCCTATGTGAAGCGCGCAAAAGCCGAAGGGTACCGGGGCAGGGCGGCTTTCAAGATCATGGAACTCGACGACAAATTTCGGTTTCTCGTTCCCGGTGCCCGGGTCGTCGATCTTGGCTGCGCGCCGGGCGGATGGTGTCAGGTGGCGGTAAAGCGCGTCAATGCTCTGGGCGAAAAACCCGGGAAGGCAACGGGCACCATTCTGGGTATCGATCTTCAGGAAATGGAACCGATTGCCGGATGTGAGTTGCACCAGTTGGATTTCATGGCCGACGACGCCGACC
>JASFFN010000371.1:0-3363 GCA_050124275.1 Roseobacter sp.
AGACGATCGTCGCGCCCGGCCAGGAACCCGGCAAGGATGTCCCCTATCTCTACCACGCCAGCGGCACCAAGGAGGGGTGGGGTGGGCCATCGACCTCTCACAGTGCCTACGAGGCAACGTTTACCGACGAGTCCGGTGAGACCCTCGACGGCTCGAAGGGCGACTACGTGCTTGTGACGGAGGCGCCCAAGGTCAACTCGTTCTGGTCGATCACTACTTACGACTCCACCACCGGTCGCTTCCACCCGAACGACGATGACCGATACCACATCAACGATACCACCGCCGTCAGAAACGAGGACGGCACATTCACCTTCCGTTTCAAGGTGGAATGCGAAGACGGGGACCAGAATTGCCTCGAGGTTCCCGCCGGGCCGTTCGACGTGACCGCACGCTATTATCTCCCGGAGCCTGAGATCAGGAACGGCGAGTGGACGATGCCGAAGCCGGTGCTGATGGAAGCTAACTAGAGAAGCCACTATACATCATAAAGAAACGAACAACTTCGCGATGATTGTTGCTCTGACGTGGTCCATGAATTGCGTCATTTTAAGGTGTTGTCAGAAGAACTTCGTCTGCTGATCTAATGCACCAGTGGTTCGGGATTGTTAGGATGGGATTAGAGGACTACGCAGTGACCAATCGACACTTCAAACAGAACATGCTTTGTCGCTGGCGCCGCTCCTTTTTCGGCGTCTCCTGTCTCGTTGCCATCGCCATTGTCATGTTTCTCGCGGCTCAAGGTGCACGTGCACAGATGTCACTCATGGAGGATATACGTCCACAATTGACAGTCCCCTAGCTGTCTCTAGCCATTTTCCTTTGACAGTGCCAAACAATATTGTGCTGGTCAGGCGGAAGAAAATTTTCTACGCATTGTTGAAGCCAATTTTTAGGTCGGCGAGGAATATCCCCTATTACTATCAAGTGTAGCACGTTATCGTAACTTGATGAAGTTCCTCCTTTCGTTCATTTTTTTGACGGCGACAATATCATTCGGTTCGGTCATATTGGCGCAACAAACAGAAGAACTGTCGGCGTTGTTTGATCGAACGCTCGATGCGGCGACCGAACCAGCGGACATCCGGCGTTATCTATCGCCGCTGACAGCTTCGGATCTCGAAAAACTGGCGCTGGAAACGCAGCGCGCGATAAAGAATGCGATGCTTCTGTCAGTTCAGCTGAACGCCGGCTTGCCGGATGCTTCAGCCGAAGAACGCGACGCGATCCGAAGCCAGATCATAGACAACTCCGAAGCCACTTACGATCTGGCATCAAAATATCGCAGGATACTCAATGCGTGGGATTATCGAGGTGGCGCTGCAGATAAAATCACACCGCATCGCCGCTATCTCTTTTCCGTCGCGAGCGATCTGATCCGAACGACGGAACTCAGAGCTCTAATTGCACTTGCCAGTGACTGGTTGGTTTCGCCCTCCGGAGGTATTCGAGCCTTGTTCAATCTCGGTGTTTTCGCCGGATGTATCTTTGGAATTTTTGCTGTTAGTTCCGTGTTCAGCAAGGTGGCCGAGCGGCGCCTGTCGCGGTCGGCTGACCTTTCCAGCTTGCTTCGGAATTTTCTGAAACGCTTGGTTTATTGGGTGGCCTTCATTGTGGGCCTTTTCATCGTTCTGTCCAATTACGGTGTTCGCACCACTCCATTGCTAACGGTGTTTGGAGGCATCAGTTTTATTCTTGGATTGGCACTGCAGCAAACAATTGGAAATCTATTCAGTGGGGTCATGATAATGCTCAATAAACCCTTTGATCTGGGGGATGAAATTCGCATCGGAGACGAGGTCGGCATGGTATCGCGCATGTCTCTTGTTTCGACCCAGCTGACCACAGCAGACAATCGAGTTTTGCAGATACCAAACGGCAAGGTCTGGTCCGATGTGATCTCGAACGCCAGCGCAGAGAAGATGCGTCGTGTCGATCTCGTGTTTCGCATTTCATATTCGGAAGATTGCGAGCGCGCCATAGAGATCCTGACCCGAATTGTGCGCCAAAATCCACTTTGCCTCGAAAAGCCGCAGGCCGAAGTCTTTGTGGGGGAGCTCGGTGAACACACCGTCAACCTGTTTTGCCGCCCATGGGCGCATACAGAGGATTACTGGGAGGTCTACAAGAGCCTGCTCGCCGACGCAAAGCAAGCTTTTGACGCCGAAAGCATCGCTGCCCCAAGTCCCCAGATGGACATTCATATTAGATCGCAGCCCTAGGCGGCGTCTGCATTTGACGGACCCGAGCCATTGCCCGGCAGTCCATATTTGTATGCCTCAGAGGGAAAGCCAGTGGTTACATACACCGCTTAAAAATGCCGGGCAAATGCCTGTCAACTTTCAGGCCGGGCTGGGCTATTGGCTCGACGCGCCCCGCGCAGGCCCTGAAGACTGGAGAGCCCGTCTTCAAGTACAGTTTGTTTTACCGAAAAAATGAAATTCCCACCGATGACCAGATGGAGTTACGCGATGTTTACCCGAAATTCGAAGTATCGCTTTCAGCAAAAAAAGAAGAGCGAAGAAACGGCAACATGTAAGAATTTCCTGAAGCCTGAATTGATATTAACCGCCGGCATAATGATGTCGGCTTCTTTTTCGGCTGCCGCGCAGGAACTGGTTGGAATGGCCCCTGATCCCGACGCTGAATACTCGCCCTATCTGCAGCAGGATTATCCCAACCAGGTCCTGTTCGGAGATACGCACCTGCATACCGCCTACTCCGCAGATGCCGGACTGATTGGCGCGACCACTACGCCCGACGACGCCTATCGTTTCGCGAAGGGTGAGCAGGTCATGTCGTCCCACGGCATTCCGGCGCAACTCGAACGGCCCCTCGATTTCCTCGTGGTGGCGGATCATGCTGAGAATCTCGGTCTCACGATCGCACTTGGCGAAGCGAGGGAAATTCTCGAAGCGAACGACTGGGGGCGCGGCCTGATCGACGTCTATGGCGACGGCGGATATGCCGAACAGGCAAAGGCCTATCTCTATTGGGCCGGGGCCTTTACCCAGGGCGACGGCGGCGATCCGCTGTCGGGAAGCGGTCTGGCCGAGACCATGTGGGAGCGCATGACCGAAGCAGCCGAGCGTCACTACGCCCCCGGTGCCTTCACCACACTGATCGGCTACGAGTGGACCTCCGGTCCGAACGGCAACAATCTGCACCGCAACATTATCTTTCGGGACGGAAAGGAGCGAGCCGATCAGGTGGTACCGTTCAGCGCCTATGACAGCGAGGACCCCGAGGATCTCTGGGCGTGGATGGCCGACTACGAGGTCAGGACTGGAGGTCAGCTGCTGGCAATTCCGCATAACGGCAACCTGTCCAACGGGCTCATGTTCGACGATGTTACGATGTCGG
>JASFFN010000372.1:0-3362 GCA_050124275.1 Roseobacter sp.
AAGGGGAAGCCGGCTCGCATCCCTTGTGCGTCCTGCTGACGATCCCGCCGTCAGAGCTGCGGAGGCGTCGGAGGGACCGCGGTCCGCAACCAGTAAGCCCCACGCATGCGAAGCCCCCGGAAACAATTAATTATAAGTTTTTTTCTTTATCAATAACAAACGCGCCAACACGCGTTTAGTCATCTGCCTTTTCAAACTGGCGAAAAGTGTCCTCCCAGTCGCCAAGCTTCCGGCGCGCGTTGCCGACAAACGAGCTGCGCCGTATCGCACTGAAGAAAATCGACGCCACAATGTTCCCCGGAAACCGCAGCGGGCGATCAAACTGGACAAGAAGAATGACCCGTTCGTCGTCTGTCCGGTTCCAGGTTTCATGTTCGCGGGTATCATCAAAAACGAAAGCCTGCCCGTCTTGCCAGTGTACAATCTGATCCTCTACCCTGATGGCGCAGTTCGCCGTGTCTTTCGGTACTTTCAGCCCCAGATGAAACACACACATGCCGGCGGTGACACCTTTATGCGGTGGAATTGCCATACCGGGCGCATGGATCGAAAACATCGCAGTCCTCAATCCCGGGACGTTTGCCAGCGCCCGAGCGGTGTCGGGACAGCGCCTGCAATTCTCATCTACCCGGAAGCCGTACCCCCACAAAAAGAAGGATCGCCATTTGTCGTTATTGTCCAGCCCCTTGTGATCCGGTGAAATCTGGGCCAACGGAGGAATTGCTTCACGGTGCTTCAAAACGGCAAGCGCTTCGTCACGAATATCTTCCCAGTCGGCTTCCAGTTTTTCGATCCACGGGAAGTGGTTGCGGTCGAAAACACCAGCATCGCCAACCTTTGAATAGCGTTTAAGGTAGGGGTTGATCCATTTGCGCTGACGTTTGCCAATGCGGACAATCCATGAATTCACAGGCCCCTGGCGCTTGTTGTGTGCTGCTGTGTCAGCCATTTTGATTTCTCTTTGGTTCGAAATTATCCGGTTCGATCTTGTTACGCCGTTGCGCCATCCCAGAGAGATCAACCAGCCAAGCAACTCCGATGCGGCCGCGTAAAGGTATAGCAACTCAGGTCTTTCATGCAATTCCTCGAGCACTTTTCACGAAGTCAGATGAAGTGCAAATAGCTGTCGACGGCCTTGTCAAACCCAAAGTCCGAAGCGCGCTCCATCAGGCGGCGCGTGTCATGCGACTGATCCAGTGCCGTCGCGAGAGCCCGCGCCATGGCGGCATGGTCACCGACGTCGACCAATGCGCCGTATTCGCCGCCTTTCAGTATCTCATCCGGTCCATGCGGGCATCTGGTACTGACAACAGGGCATCCGCAGGCAAGCGCTTCAATCAGTACATTCGGACAGCCTTCATACCTTGAAGACAGCGCGAATACCCCAGCCCTGGCCATGAATGCGAATGGGTTTGCGACAAAACCGGGCAGGTCGACATCCTCGCTTACCCCCAGTTCCGCCGCAAATGCGACGAGTTCATCGCGCACACCATGTTTTGCATCTCCGCCGAGAATAACGAGCCGCGCATGGTGCGTTTCACGGAGTTTCGCAAAAGCTCTGACGAGCATCGGCAAGTCTTTCTGCGGATGCATACGCCCGGCACCCAGAATGACAGGCGGCATATCAGGCGCGAACCATGGATGGTTCACAGGCTCGCGCGCCTTTTCCTGCAGAGCGCTGTTAACCACAGGATTGAAAATCGTGGTCATCGAGCTTGTTGGCAAGCCGGTCACCTCGGCAAGATCGACCGCGACGCCGTAAGAGTTGGCGACGATAGCATCAGCGTCGGGATAGGCTTGCGCAATCAGATGCGGTGCATGTTTCCAGAGCCAGTCGCTTTTATTCTCATGCAGAGTTATCTCTGCTCTCAGCGAGTTGCGTTCGCTGATTACAACAGGCATCTGCACGCCCGAAAGCCGTCTGGCCCAAAGTGCCGTCAGATTGTATCCGGTGCCCGCGACGATCAAACCGTCGGGTCGCGCCGTTTTCATGTAATCGGTCACTGCGGGCAAGTAACGCGGGGCGCGTGGCATCTTGACGGGAATAAACGGTTTCTTTTGGTTTTCACTTCCGTCGCTTTTGTAAGATCGCAACGCCTGCCATAGCCTGAGGCGCGCCAGAGCATTGCGGTGCAAGCAAACTATCGTTGCATTCGCCGGCGCAGTCTCCCAAATCGCTTCTTCAGGCTTGGCGGCTACAAGCACGTCAACGCGATGGCCGCGTTCCGCAATCCCCCGGGCCAGCCTGAGCATGGATGTGACCATGCCGCCGCCCTTGAGCGATTTCAGAAACAACGCTACCCGTTTTTCTTTAGTCATTTGCCACTCGCGATACGGACCGTCGGTACCTGCCCAGGGTGCACCGTCGCCGCGCCTGCCTTTAAATGCTTTCTGAGCAAACTGAAAGATCGCCATCCGGACAATGTTGAAATAGAAACAATTGATGCAAGTCTGATACAACCGACGCATGACTACCGTGCCGCGTTACATGCGGACGGCGGCCCTTGCATACGTATCCCGAGCCTGTAAAGAACCCCCAAGACTGTTTGCGCGAAAGCACCACGGCCATGAACGTTGCCTTTATTCTCAAGACAAAAGAGCTGAGCGGAACGCAGAAGCGGTCAGCCAAGATCGCGCGGGCGCTGAACCAGCGCGGCCATCGTGTTTCGTTGTTCATGGACGAGAAAACATACGATGCTCTCTTGTCCAAGAATTACAATTTTGACTGGCCGCCGATCGTCGTCTGGTCCTATCCCCTCTGGATACGGGCGTTGGGCATATCCCAGAAAAAGCGCCATCGTCTGAGAGAGGCTCTGGGCATCAACAGACTGAACACCTGGGCACGCAAAAGATTCTGGTCCAAGCTCTTTGCGCAACATGAGATTGACGTGGCGCATTTGTATCTGACCTGGAAGCTGTGCTCTGAAATCCCGATCCCTCATGTATTCGAAATTACCAGCCCGGACATGGCAAGGCGGATTATCGAACGTTGGCGAAACTTCCCGCCTGAAACGGTTTTACATCCTAACAGCGAAGTCGTGGATGCGGTTCTGGCGGACCATTTCCCGAACAACCGGAAAATGGTGGTACCGCATGCTTTTTTTGATCCGGACGAGCCCGTGAACTACCAGCCGCCCGAGAAAGAAAACCTTGTGGTTTTCGGGCATCGCCTTGTCGCGCGTAAGAACCCTGTGATATTCGCCCGCGCGGCAAAAAGATTTCTAGCGGCGCGGCCGGACTGGAAGGTCGCCATACGCGGCGACGGCCCACTCGCATCCGAGACGCGAAGCGTCATTGCGGATGAAATCGCGTCAGGGCGCGCACTTTTTGGGTTTGAGCCAAACCTGATGAACGAACTTCAC
>JASFFN010000373.1:0-3342 GCA_050124275.1 Roseobacter sp.
GATGTCCTTCGATCGCTCTTTGAAGATTGCCCCTTCCATTCTCTCCGCCGATTTCGCGAACTTCGGCGCTGAATGCGAAGCCATCGAAGCGCAGGGCGCGGACTGGGTGCATGTGGATGTGATGGACGGCCATTATGTCCCCAACATCACCTTCGGCCCGGCCACTTGCGCCGCAATCCGTCCGCACATCAAGGGCGTCATGGATGTGCACCTGATGATCTCACCGGTGGATCCGTATATCGAGGCCTTCGCGAAAGCCGGTGCAAACGTCATCACGGCCCATGTGGAGGCCGGCCCGCACGTTCACCGCACGGTTCAGGCCATCAGAGCCGCGGGCGCAAAGGCCGGCGTCGCCCTGAATCCCGGCACGCCGGCGTCCGCCGTCGAGTATTTGCTGGATATCGTGGACCTCGTCTGTGTGATGACGGTCAACCCGGGTTTTGGCGGCCAGAAATTCATTCACAGCCAGATCAACAAGGTGCGCCAGCTTCGGGCCATGATCGGCGACCGTCCCGTGCATATCGAAATCGACGGGGGGGTCGATCCCACAACGGCGCCGCTTGTCACAGCAGCAGGCGCGGATGTGCTCGTCGCAGGCTCGGCCGTTTTTCGCGGGGGATCGGTCTCGAACCCGGCAGCCTACGGTGAAAACATCAAAGCGATCCGAACCGCGGCAGTGTCGACAACGGTCTGACGCGGAGATCGTCTGAAAACAGCGCTAGACGTTCAGGTCTTCAAAACAACGACCCGCAGAGACAAGCTCCGTCAAAAGCCGAGCGGGTGGGCCAAAACCAGCGTCTGCTTCGGAAAATGCAACGACGTCGCGCACGACGGCTTCGAATCCCTCGAGATCCGCCCACTTGCATGGCCCGCCATGATACCGCGGGAAGCCGTAGCCGGCGATCAGAACGACATCGACGTCGAGCGGTCGGCGGGCGATGCCCTCTTCCAGTATTCTGGCGGCCTCGTTGACCGTCGTCGCGAGATATCTCCGGACAATTTCACCGGGCGTGAAGGACCTTGCGGCGATATTCTTGCGCGCGCGCTCCTCTTTGACCAATCCGCATACGACGGGATTGGGCGGATATTCCGGCCCATTCGCCCCATAGAGATAGTAACCTCTGCCCGACTTCCGCCCCAAAGCGCCGCTCTCGCAAAGACGGTCGGGAAAGTCGGCTGCCGTAGGGTCAGTTCCGTGCAGCGCCTTGAGACGCTTGCGATTGGCCCACCCGATATCGAGCCCGGCAAGGTCGGCCACCGCATATGGCCCCATGGCGTAACCGAAATCCTGCAGGGCGCGGTCCACATCCCGGGGTGCAGCACCCTTCAACACCATCCGGTCCGCGGCTTTGCGGCACGCGTGCAGTATCCGGTTCCCGATGAATCCGTCACAAACGCCCGACCGCACCCCAGTCTTGCCCAATCGGTCTCCAAGAGCGAAACCGGTTGCCACCACGTCCTGCGCCGTTTTAGCGCCCACCACCACTTCCAGAAGCTTCATTTTATGGGCAGGTGAGAAAAAATGCAGGCCCAGTACGTTCTCGGGCCGTG
Source organism: Roseobacter sp. (assembly GCA_050124275.1). Classification (GTDB taxonomy): domain Bacteria; phylum Pseudomonadota; class Alphaproteobacteria; order Rhodobacterales; family Rhodobacteraceae; genus Roseobacter. The sequence continues at coordinate 1,552 of JASFFN010000373.1, forward strand.
TCGTGGCCGAAGCGATGTCATCCAAATCCAGGTACGAGGTGTTCGTTGCAAAGATCGTCGACGGTCTGCAACAGGCATTCAGCATCCGAAAGACCGATTTCTTGACCTCTAGGTCTTCGGCAACGGCTTCGATGACAAGATCGGCATCCCTGACATCAGCGTAACCGATACCGGTTCTCAGCTTCTGGCGCAGCAGATGTTCCAACTGCGATCGGGTGAGCTTGTCACGTTCCGCCGCGCCTTCGAGGATCCGGACAATCCTCTGCAGTCCCTTCTCAAGGGTTTCTTGATCCTTCTCGGTGACGGTTACATCGAGCCCTGCAAGCAAAGCGGATGCCGCAATACCCGATCCCATGGTTCCGGCGCCGATGACCCCGACGTGTTCATGCGCGCGCGGAGGTACACGCTCCAATTCCGGCAGAGCACTCGCGGACCTTTCCGCAAAAAACGCATGCAGAAGCGCCTTATGCTGACGGGTGTCGAGCAACGCATTGAAAAGGCCGCGTTCGGTTGCCAGTCCTTCGTCAAACGTTTGCTCCGTGCCGGCTTTGATGGCGTCAAGAGCGCGCAGCGGCGCTACGCGACCGCGCATGCTGCGCCGCAGGTTCGCACTGGCCGCCTGCCAGTCCTCCGGTTTGGCACGAGGCAGGTACCGGGACGGTCGTGGCCCAGCGCCGTCGGCGATCAGCGCGCGGGTGTATGCAAGTCCGACGGCGCGCGGGTCGCCCGCCTCTATCCGGTCAAGCAACCCGATACGTAGCGCGTCCACAGCAGCGATCGGCCGCCCGCCCGTTATCAGGTCTATGGCACTGGCGGTTCCCACCAGACGCGGCAGCCGCTGCGTACCGCCCGCGCCCGGTATCAGACCCAGTTGCACCTCGGGCAAGCCCAGTCGCGCGGAGGGGTGCGCGATGCGGTAATGCGCGGACATCGCAATCTCCAGACCTCCTCCGAGACAGACACCGTGAAGCGATGCAACCACGAGAAGCGGCGATGCTTCGAGATGGTTGCACAGGTCGGGCAGGAAAGGCGCCTGCCTCGGCTGTCCGAATTCCTTGATATCGGCGCCCGCGATAAAGCCGCGCCCGGCTCCGACCAGCAGCACCGCTTTGACGCCCTGTGCGCGTTCCGCGCATCGGACCGCGTCAAGCAAGGCGGCGCGCACCGCCCGGCTCAGGGCATTCACCGGTGGATTATCCACGGTCACGACCGCAATCTCATTTTCCAGCCGGTAGATAACGGGGGGCTGCTGATGGGTCATGTCACCGACGGTAGATGAAACAGCGGCCTTTCACCGCATCGGCAGGCAAATCCAATTCGGTCAGATCGTCGAAATACATTCTGTCGCTTGAAACCATCACCCCGCCGGGCGCCAGCAGGGGGGAAATCAACGGTGAGACCTGACGCGCGAAGAGGTCGTTTTTTTGCGCATTGTGCCCGCCCAGATCCGCGTGAATCAGGACAGCGGCAGGGCCGAACCGGTCAAGGGCTTGCGGCAGGGTTTCAAAGACATCGCCCAGCAGAACATGGTCTTCCGGCGGCGTGCTGTCGGGGTGCGATGCAATCGCCCGTTCAAAGACATAAATGTCCCGCTGAGGCATGATTTCACGCATGTGATGGTAGGTTCTTCCGTTTCCCAGGCCCAACTCGAACACGGGGCCGGTTTGATCCTTGATGAGTTCGGCGGCGTATTTCAGGCAGGCGCGCTGCGACACCATACGGTCGATAAACAGATCAAGTCGGCTCATAAGCGTTGGTCCTCCCAGCTTTCTCCATGTTCACATGCCTTCT
>JASFFN010000374.1:0-3340 GCA_050124275.1 Roseobacter sp.
GCCATGTCTCGCGCGTCATATCGCGGTAGTCGGTCTCGTAAATGGACGACAGGAAGCGTCCGGACTGTTCCACCGCACGGGTCATCTCGATCGGGTGGGTGGTGACCCTGTCCCCCCAGACCTTGACAAAGGCGGACAGCATCGCGCGGTGCAGATCATTGTTCGGCTCGAACCGGGTGAGCAGGAACCGCAGGTCCAGAAAGGCTTTCGGCAAATTCATTGTCCCCGCGGGGACAAGCCCAGAAAACCGGCTCAGGTCTTCCAGCGCTTCCGAGAGCTGACCGATGAAAGATGTGGTCGAGTCGTATTCCCAATACCCCGGGCCGGACGGGATATAGAGCACATCCGCCGCGAAGACCGCGTTCATCGACTGATAGCCGATCGCGGGCGGGCAATCGAAAAGCACCACGTCATAAGCATCAGCCGGGAGCTGATCGAGAAAACGCGAGACGGCGGCAAAGAAGGACCACTCCGGGTTCATGTGCCGGTATTGCGCCGACGCGAATTCAACGAAGGCCGCATTGGCGCAGGAGGGCACGATATCGATCGTCGACCAATTGGTCGGCTTGATGAAATCGGCAACGCGCAGGTCAGCGAGCCCCATGTCCGCAATACTGCTGGGCAACCGCCGCCGGGGCAGGGCGGTGCCGCTTTCCGCTCCCTGCGACGCACGGTTCATGCGCTCCGTCTCGGCTGCGAGGTCGCGCGCCATGATGCCCCAGACGGTGTATTCCTCGGCGACATCCGACAGACCCATCGAATGGCTCAGAGTCGCCTGCGGGTCGAAATCGATGCAGAGCACGCGATAGCCGTCGAGCGCCGCGGCATGGGCGAAATGCAGCGCGACCGTGGACTTTCCCGCGCCGCCCTTGAAATTGGCGATCGCTGCCCTGATCGCCCGCTTGCCCGCCGGCCGGTACGGCATCAACGAACGGCGGTTCATGCGCAGACGGCGGCGCAGCTCGTTGATCTCGTCCAGGGTATACCAGCGCTGGCGGCCATCCTCTTCGACCTGACCTTGGGGCAGGGTAGGGTCCGCCGCCAGACGGCCGCGCAAGGTCGACTGATTGACCTTCAGGATCAACTCGGCCACTTCCCAGCTCGAGAACCGCCGCAGCGTCTTTTCATTCTGCGGGCTGTAGGTCTGCTGGCGGATGAACCCCTGCATCTTGAGCGATTGCGCCTGCAACCGGGCCAGATCTTTATGTGTGAACATATGGTGCCTGTGACTGCTCGTGTTATTTTCCGGAATTCCTGTCCCCGCCGGGACGTAAATTCCGCTTTTACCCAGATTTACGCGTGTTTGTGAAAAAACGCAAAAGAGAATATTATGAAAACCGCAAAAACCAGCGGCTGATAGCGCCATAGAACAATGGACAGCAACACTATCCGATGATTCCCGGAAGACAGGGCGACAGATCGGATGGTCGATAGAGACGCAACACCAAATATAGGGGGACACGACAACCGTGACACCCGTAAATTGGGGGACAAAAGACCAGTATTGGGGGACATCCAAAACGTCCCCCAATACCATATAACCAATTCTTTCTTTTGAATTCTGGCGCCATGGCGATCGGGCCCACGCCATTTTCAAACCATCTCTTGACAGAATCGTCGTTTAGGACGCAAATCAGGGCAGGGTCTGGAAAAACGGCCGGAAATGGCGGACGACCCGGAGAAAGAGGCTGATACATCAGTCCGGCTAACGAGGCGGCATCGGAGTTAACCCGGTGCATCAAGACATAAAGGGCAGATATGCTTTCCACGAAACCTGTGGGTCGTGGGGCGGCTGCGCGCAAATACGATCTCCTGACAGCTTTGGGCGCCTATGCCTTGGCGCACGACAAACACGATCAGCGACGCGTGCTGCGGCTCATCACACTCATCACCGCAAGATACAACTGGGTCCGGGACGAGCTTGCCGTGGGCCAGCGCGAAATCGCACAACTCTGGTCGGTGGACGAACGAACCGTCAAACGCGAAATGGCGCTGCTGCGCGCCCGTGCGTGGCTCGTTGTGCGACGGCAGGGCGCCCGCGGCAGGGTCACCCAGTATTCTCTGGGAATCGAGGCTATAATGAAGGAGACCTCGTCTCATTGGACGAACGTCGGTCCGGATTTCGAGTTGCGCATGGGGGCAGAGGGTACGGAGGCCCAGAACGTCGTACCGCTCAACGCCGCCGTCGCGCCGGTGCCGCCGCCGGATGTGGGGCAGGGGACCGAATGGGCGCTGGCCAGTGCGCTGCTGCACGCGGAGGATGCGGGCGTCTATGCCTCCTGGATCGCGGCGCTGGAGAGGGCGGAGCGGGCCGGGGGGCGCATTACGCTGCGCGCGCCGTCGCGGTTTCACGCGGTCTATGTTCAGACGCATCTGGACAAGCGCATTCTGTCCGCTCTGCGCGAGATCGATGCGGAGGTCTCCGAACTCCGGGTGATCGCCTGAGAGACTGCGCGATGCTTGCCGTGTTACGCGATACCTGTCATCGTCAACATGGCAAAGAGAAAGCACTGACAATGCGGATCGTCCTAAGAGCGGCCACGATGGCGGATGCGGACGCGCTCATCGGGTTTTTCGACATCGCCTCGTTCGGTTTCGTGGAACATATCTTTCGGAAATTGTCCGATCCGGGTGCTGATCTTGCAAATGTCCTGCGCGCTCGGCTTGCGGATCCCGCGTCACATCTGCATGTCGGAAAGGCCCGTCTGGCGGAGATTGACGGCGTTGTGGTTGGTCTGCTCAGCGGCGAGGTGATCGAAGACCCGCCACCGCCGCTGGAAAGCGACTTTCCCGCCATGCTGCGGCCGATCATGGAACTCGAACATCTTGCCCCGGGGACATTCAATATCGGCTTTCTGGCCGTCTTGCCCGAGGCGCGGGGGCAGGGTGTCGCGGACTGCGCGCCCGCGAAGGGTATGAGTCTGTCTGTGCACGATCAGAACGCCGCGGCGCGGCGGCTTTACGAAGGCTTCGGGTTCCGCGAGACGGCCCGCCGCCCGATTGTCAAAGAAGGATGGGACATACCCGCACGCGACTGGGTTCTGATGATCCGGCCCGGCAGGTGACATCCGGCGCGTGGTTGGCGCGCGTACTCTTGCATTTCGCCGGACAGGGCAGGGGGACGCTGACGCACCGCGCGCCAAGCCGGTCTCACGCTGTCTACGTCCAGAGCCATCCGCACAAGGGCGACTTACCGCGGCGGTGCGGTAGGTGGGCGTACAGATTACGGAAGTGCGCATCTTTGCCTGAAACTTCAGCCCCAGCGGATCAGTCCGAGAATGGCTGAACCAGCATAAAAAAGCTGCAGCAACAGAAAGGTCCAGCGGCGGTCGATCACCGC
>JASFFN010000375.1:0-3332 GCA_050124275.1 Roseobacter sp.
CCTGAGTGCAACACATACTTCTGAGAGAAGGTCGATGTCCTGATCGAGATAGGCCAGAACACCGGCAAATTCGAGACTGGTAACCGCCCGTTCGGGCAAGGTTATTTTTCGCGCGCCATAGTCAGACAGGTAAAATACAATGTGGGTAAGTTCATAGGCGGCCTTCTTGTTCGGGACGGCAAAGGTGTCGGCATGACACATGAATCTGGCAAGCCGGTCCGACAGGTGTTCGTCTTGCCCGCTACCGCCGCGGCGGGACAACAACCGCCGTGTCTCCGCCCGCTGAAGATCCGACAGCTCGCTCGCCGTCAACTCCGATCTGCCGACCCATTCGCACAAAAATTGCCCCTTGCCACCGTCCAGCCCGAGATCTTCGAGATCCAGGCAAATCGACAAGATGAACCGGTAATACTGTGGAAAGAACCGCAGCCTTTCCTCGATCGTTTCATAGAATTCACTGTACGTTTCAAGTGCTTGCGACGGCAGCGATGCGCGGCTCGTAGCAAGGATATTCAGGATTTCAGCATTCTCCTTGAGCCAGTAAACATCGTCTGTCGCGCGCCGGTGTTTTGCAAAACTCTGCAGAAGTGCCGACTGACGTTGGGACAAGCTGAGCCGCTTTGGCAGGCCTATTGGCACGACATTCGACATGGATCACCTTTTCGAACATGGAGGAAAACCAAGAGATCGAACCCCGCCCTACCCCAGACGGGGTTCGATCCATGTGCACTCAGCGCGCCGGCGTCATGCTGGTGGTGAAGAGGCCCGTGGCTTCGCCGGACAGCGCATCGTGCCCTGTGACCATGCTTGTGGTGAAGAGGCCGGTTTCCGCGCCTGTCATCGCAGACCCTTCGGATGCCATGGAGGTGGTGAACAGTCCTGTCATATCACCGCACAATGTGTCACTGCCCGCGGGAGACATTGAGGTGGTGAACAATCCGGTTTCGTCACCGGCGTGCAAATCGCCCGCCGGAGCAATCGAGCCGGTCTCGAACTGTATCATTGGTTTGGCATTTGTCTTCATGGCTATCCCTTTCTGTGGGTGGTTAATGCCCTTCAACGCTTGCCCGTTTAACGAGAGTTTAAAAGATAATTTCGCGTTAAGAGTATCTTAACCATCGGTTATCCACAGCGATGCGCGTTCGCATGTATCTTCCGGCAACGAAGGATTTTGATGATTGTTTTTATGTATTTTTTTTTATCCACAGTGGATAAGTTTGGGGATATTAACTCTTTTGCGAAACCTATGCTGAAATGGTTAACGAGAATCAGTTCCCCGTAAATGGCGAGTGCCGGGACGCTTCGGTCTTGCTCCGCGCGGCTGCATCCGCGATACCTGTCGCAATGCAGCGGGAGCCATCTGATGAAAATCGCAACGTTCAATATCAACGGCATCAAGGCACGCGCGGAAAGCCTGCTTGAATGGCTGGATGAAGCCAAGCCGGACGTCGCGGTTTTGCAGGAGATCAAGTCTTTGGACGCGGCCTTTCCCCGCGAGATTTTCGAAGAGCGCGGCTACAACGTCGAGACGCACGGACAAAAAAGCTTCAACGGGGTCGCGCTTTTGTCAAAGCGTCCCATGGAAGACGTCACCCGGGGCCTTCCCGGAGACGACAGTGACGAGCAGGCGCGTTACATCGAGGCCACGATCATGGGGGAGGCCGAGGCAATCCGTGTTTGCGGGCTGTACCTGCCCAATGGCAACCCGGCGCCGGGACCCAAGTTCGAGTACAAACTGGCCTGGATGGAGCGGCTTTATGCCCGGGCGAAGGATCTGCTGGCGCAGGAAGTGCCATTCCTGATGGCAGGCGATTACAACGTGATCCCGCAGGCAGAAGATGCCGCGAAACCGGAAAGCTGGCGTGACGACGCGCTCTTTCGACCGGAAAGCCGCATGATGTTTCGAAAGCTGCTTCATCTGGGGCTGACCGAGGCTTTTCGTGCGCGGACGCAAGCCCCGGGTCACTACAGTTTCTGGGACTACCAGGCCGGCGCATGGAACCGCAACAACGGTATCCGCATCGATCACTTGTTGCTCAGCCCGCAGGCAGCCGACCTGATGACGGACTGCCAGATCGACAAGGATGTGCGCGGGCGCGACAAGCCATCAGACCATGTGCCAGTCTGGATCGATCTGGCCGCCTAGACCAGCGACTGTCGCAACAGGACTCAAACCGGTCAGCGCAACGAATGTTTGCCGCCAATCACGCTTCCAGCTCGGCATCCCAGTACAGAAAGTCCATCCAGCTTTCATGCAGGTAGTTTGGCGGGAACTTGCGGCCCATGTTGCGCAATTCCTCCGCCGCAGGCTGTCGCGGGGGTTTGCGCAGGGAAAGCCCGGTACGGTGCAGCGGCTTGGCGCCTTTTTTCAGGTTGCAGGGCGAGCAGGCGGCAACCACGTTCTGCCAGCTCGTGACACCGCCGGAAGCGCGTGGCACTACGTGATCGAACGTCAACTCACCACGCGCCCCGCAATACTGGCAGCGGAATTCGTCCCTCAGAAACAAATTGAAGCGCGTGAAGGCCACGCGCTTCTGAGGTTTTACATAGTCTTTCAGGACAACCACTGACGGGATCCTGATCTCGGTACTGGGACTGCGTACGATGTCCTCGTATTCTGCGACGATGTCCACACGGTCGAGCCAGGCGGCCTTGACTGCTTCCTGCCATGGCCAGAGTGACAAAGGGTAGTAGCTCAGCGGCCGGTAATCCGCATTCAGAACCAAGGCGGGCCTGTGTTTCAGGCTGGCAGGGTTCCGTGTGAATTCCGTTCTGAAATCGCCGTCCATGTGTTACTGCACCTCAATCCGTTCCGCGTCCGGTCCGGCGAGTCTCACCCGCCGATAAGCTGACTATATCTCGTGGTTTTCCTCTGGCAACCTTTTCGTGGACCACAAGATGTCGCGGACTGAATAGAATGCAAAAATGACAGGCAGATGACAGTTATCCACAAGCCCTCGCAGGCGCCTTTCAGTGCGAGGGCCAGTTGCTGGCGCTGCGTTGGCGGGACACGCTCGGTAACGGTCGTCAGACATGCCGCGCCGGGACAAACGCACGCTTCCCTTGGTCGTTTGCGACGCTAGCTCTTGCTGGCCAGCAAGCTGTCGATCAGCAAGCTGAGCAATTCCCCGCGATTGCGCGCCCCGGACTTTCGATAGATGGCGTTCAGATGCGCTTTCACCGTGCCTTCCGCGCAGTTGCGCACACGGGCAATTTCCGAGATGTCCAGCCCTTTGACCAGAAACGTCGCAACATCCCGTTCCGACGGCGAGAGCCGCCAGGTTTCAAAATGTGCCGCGATCACATCGTAGACGGCGGCGCTGGCGACTTTC
>JASFFN010000376.1:0-3331 GCA_050124275.1 Roseobacter sp.
AAAGGTTCGGTGACGAGGTGGATGCGCGCATCAACTTGCTGCGTCTGAAACCAATTGTCTGCAACCGGAAGAGTCATGAAGACCACCTTACATGATGAGGGCGGAGACGGTCTGCACACAGCGTCCGTTTTGCCAGTCCATGTTCAATTGTTACGTACTCCTCCAGCGAACGGCAACCGGCATGGATTGCCAGGGCGGGAGTCGGCCCGATACACATGCCGATTAAGACGCCGCAGAGGCCCCGATACCCAAGGCAAATTCACAGCGCGGCCATCGCCTCGAGGAGCGCGTCTGCGTCCGCGGGGCCAACATCGAGATGCGTCACGATCCGTATGCGGCGCGTTCCCACAACGGTGAGGCTGACATTTTTCTCTGCAAGATGCCGAGCGGCTTCACGCGCCGTGGGGGCGGATGGCGCAAGATCGGCAATGACGATATTGCTGTCGACCGGGAGCACGCGCGAAATCACCGGGAGCTCCGCGAGGCGCTTGCCGATGGAGGCCGCGAGCGCGTGATCGTCGGCCAGACGTTCGACGTGATGTTCCAGCGCGTAAAGGCACATCGCCGTCAGCACGCCGGTTTGCCGCATCGCACCGCCCCAGCGCCGTTTAAGCAGCCACGCCGCATCGATGAAGTCGCGCGACCCCGCGAGCACCGCGCCCACAGGACAGCCCAGCCCCTTGGTAAAGGCGATCCAGGCACTGTCAAACCCCCGCGCGTATTCCGCCGCCGGAATGCCCGTTGCCACCTGCGCGTTCAGCAGACGCGCCCCGTCGAGATGTGTGGCGAGACCGGCTTCCTTTGCTGTCCGCGCGACCGCGTTGATCTGTTCCAGCGGCCAGATCGCCCCGCCGGCGAGATTGGCTGTCTGCTCGGCCACCAGCAATCGGCTGCGCGGTGCGTGGGCGGACGGCGCGCGCAGATGATCCGTGACCTGATCGGGCGTCAGCATGCCCCGTTCGGTATCGATCGGGCACATCATGACCCCGGACAAGGCAGCTGGTCCGCCGCTTTCGGCAAATATGATATGACTCTCCCTTGTACAGATCACCTCGTCGCCGGGCCGCGTGTGCACGGCGATGGCGATTTCGTTGCACATCGTACCGGAGGGCAGAAAAACCGCCGCTTCCATGCCCAGCAGGTCCGCGACCCGCGCACAAAGTTCCGTCGTGCAGGGATCGGCATCGTGCCGCTCATCACCAAGAGGGACCATCAAAGCGGCCTCGCGCATGGCGCGGGTGGGCCGCGTCTGGGTATCGGAGTAGAAGGCATGCATCGGATGAAGGCTCCCTGTTTGGCGGCAGTTCTGAAACAAAGCGGTGGGCAGAAGCTACCCTTTCAGGTGCCTTCTGGCAGCGGTCTCGGCAGCCCGTCCTCACCGATCGCAACAAAGGTAAAGAGGGCTTCCGTCACTTTTTCACGCGCGCCGATCCGATTGCGGAGAGCCCATGCTTCGATACCAATGCCCAGCGAGGTCCGTCCCACCTTCAGGATTTCCGCATAAATGCACAAGACATCTCCCACCTTTACGGGACGTATGAACTTCATCGCGTCAACGGCGACCGTCGCGACGCGGCCTTGTGCTCTGGCGCCCGCCACGATCCCGCCGGCAATATCCATCTGGCTGAGCACCCAGCCGCCAAAGATATCCCCGTTGACGTTGACGTCTCTGGGCATCGCCAATGTGCGGAGCGTCAACTCTCCTTCCGGTTTTTCCGTCACGTGTCTTCGTCTTTCTTTTGTGTTCCGACAAGATACAGGACGGCAACGATAACTCAATTTACTTTGCAACGCTCGGGCCAGACCCGGGATGACGTGTCCCGGCCGTATAAATTTCTTGGGCAAACGCGCGTGTTGATGCAACAATAAGCTGTATTGGGACAATCGATATCTCGGAATGCTATTGGGAGGGACTATCATGGCCAAACAGTCGAAACAGCGTGCAAAGAAAAAACAAGTCGTGACAAAAAGTACGGCGGATCCTTCAACGACGCTCGACGCGGCACCGCGACTCGGTGACCGGGTCCTGAATGTCATCGCGGATGCAACGGACCTGCGCGACCGCATCTACGAGCCGGCGCTTCTCGATCTTGCTCTTTCAATGGGACCGCCCCACCCCGAGATCAGCCCTGTTCTCGATCAGGGCCGCGAAGGTGCCTGCACGGGTTTTGCGCTCGCCAGCGCAATCACTCTGATGAACCGGCAACGCTACCAGCGTCTGACGCCACCCTCCGACGCCCCGCCCGCCAGCCCCCGGATGCTCTACGAGATGGCAAAGATCAACGATGAATGGCCAGGGGAGGACTATGAGGGCTCGAGCATCCGCGGTGCTCTGAAAGGCTTTTACAACAATGGTGCCTGCAGCGACGCGGTGGCGCCTTACAAGGACGGCGAGAAAAACTGGTATTTGACCGTCGAACACGCAAAGGACGCACGTCTCACCGGTCTTGGCGCGTATTACCGCCTTCGGCCGGAGATCATCGATTATCATGCGGCACTGAACGAAGCAGGTGTCATTTACGTCTCGGCGCGCATCCACCGCGGCTGGCAAAAACCATCAAAAGGCGACATCAAGCCTTCGCACCTGACCGAAGGCGGCCATGCGTTCATCATCGTCGGCTACGACGACAAGGGGTTTCTGATCCAGAACTCATGGGGCGAAGACTGGGGCGGGTTCAATGGTGCTCCTGGGATTGCGCGTTGGCGCTACGCAGACTGGTCGGCGACCGTCATGGATGCCTGGGTCCTGAGGCTCGCCGTGCCCACGCCCGAAGCCTTCGACCTTACGATCACGCAGCCCTCTGCAGAAACCGTGTCTCTTTTCGAGGCGCAGACAATCGCCGCGCCGCGTCGCGAGGACATCATAGGCCACTTCATCCACCTGAACGACGGGGATCTCGTGGGCAGAGGCAAATATCCCACACCGATCAGCAGCATCAAGGAAACAGCGGATTTTCTGGCAGATGAAACCGCAACTGCCAAACGCGACTACCAGCACATTGTCTTCTACGCGCACGGCGGTCTCAATAACCAATCCGCCTCGGCAAACCGGATTCGAAAGATGAAGAAGGTTTTCAAGAGGAATGGCATCTACCCTGTACATTTCATGTGGGAAACAGGATTTTTCGAGTCCCTGAAAGATGTCATTTTCAACTCCAAGAGCAAGGCCGAAGCCCGCGTCGGCGCCGCATCCGATTTTTTCGATCGTGTGATTGAACGTGTCGCCCGTGCCCCGGGGACAGCGATTTGGCGCGATATGAAATGGGATGCGGAGCAGTCTTTCAAAAGCAGGGGCGGCGGAAGAGAGGCTGTCAGAATTCTGCTGGAAGGT
>JASFFN010000377.1:0-3329 GCA_050124275.1 Roseobacter sp.
GGTTCAGCGCCGCCGCCGCCTGCTCGATGCGCCGGTTCTGTTCGGCCTGATCGATCCCCGCCATCCGCATCGGAAAGGCGATGTTCTTGCGCACCGTCATATGCGGATAGAGCGCATAAGACTGAAAGACCATCGCCAGACCGCGCTTTGCGGGCGGCACTTCCGTCGCGTCTTCGCCATCGATCAAAACCTTGCCAGAGGTTACGTCCTCCAGCCCCGCGATCAGGCGCAAGAGCGTGGACTTGCCGCAGCCCGACGGACCGACAAAGACCGCGAACTCGCCATCCTCTATGGTCAGGTTCAGCGGCGGGATGACTTGCGTCTCGCCAAAGCTCTTGGTCACGTCTTCAAGTACAATGCGTCCCATGTCTCAGGTCCTTATTTTACCGCGCCGAAGGTCAGGCCGCGGACAAGTTGTTTCTGGCTGAACCAGCCGAGGATGAGGATCGGTGCGATCGCCATTGTCGAAGCCGCGCTCAGTTTTGCGTAAAAGAGACCCTCGGGGCTTGAATAACTCGCGATGAAGGCGGTCAGAGGTGCGGCGTTGGCAGCCGTCAGATTCAGGGTCCAAAAGGCCTCGTTCCATGCCAGAATGATGTTGAGAAGGATCGTGGATGCGATGCCGGGAATGGCCATCGGTGTGAGCACGTAAAGGATTTCTTCCTTCAGCGAGGCCCCATCCATCCGCGCCGCTTCGAGGATTTCGCCGGGGATCTCCCTGAAGTAGGTATAAAGCATCCAGACGATGATCGGCAGGTTGATGAGCATCAGCACCACGACCAGACCTGCCCTGCTATCGAGCAGGCCGAACTGCACAAAGAGCAGATAGATCGGATAAAGCACGCCGACCGCGGGCAGCATCTTGGTGGACAGCATCCACAGCAGGATGTCCTTGGTGCGCCGGGACGGCACGAAGGCCATCGACCAGGCGGCAGGCACCGCGATGATGATCCCGAGCAGCGTCGAGCCGCCTGCGATGATGACCGAGTTCCACAGGAAACGCATGTAGTTCGAACGCTCCTGCACGACCGAATAGTTCTCCAGCGTCCAGTCGAAGAACAGAAATATCGGTGGGTCGTTGATTGCCTGCGCCTCTGTCTTGAAACTCGTCAGGATCGTCCAGAGGATCGGAAAGAAGATCAGCAGGCCCACCGCCCAGGCGATGAGAGTATTGAGCGCTTTGCGGTTGGTTGTAACAGCACGTGCCATATCCGCTTCTCCTCAGTTGTCGAGATTCTTGCCGACGATGCGCATCAGGAAGATGGCAACGATATTGGCGAGGATGATGGCATAGACACCGCCAGCAGAACCCAGACCCACGTTTTGGCTTTCCAGCACGCGCTGGAAGATCAGGTAAGACAGGGTGCGGGTGCCGAAGGCGCCACCGGTGGTCACGAAGATCTCGGCAAAGATCGAGAGCAGAAAAATCGTCTGGATCAGGATCACCACCGTTATCGCCCGGCTCAGGTGCGGCAGAATGATGTATCCGAAACGCCGGATCGGCGACGCCCCGTCCATCTCGGCCGCTTCGAGCTGTTCGCTATCGAGCGACTGGATGGCCGTCAGCAGGATAAGCGTCGCGAAGGGCAGCCATTGCCAGCTTACGATCATGATGATCGACGGCAATGACGCTTCCGACAGCCAGGAAATCGGCGTTGCGCCGAAAAACCTGAACAGATGCGCCAGAAGGCCGTTGGTGGGGTCCATGAACATGTTCTTCCACACCAGCGCCGAGACGGTCGGCATGACGAAGAACGGTGCGATCACCAGAATACGTACGACCCCCTGCCCCCACATAGGCTGGTCAAGCAGCAGCGCGAGCAGCACGCCGAACACCACGGTGATGACCAGCACGCCGCCGACGATGACGAGCGTGGTCTGGACCGACGGCCAGAAGGAACTGGAGCCGACGAACCGGGCATAATTGGAAAAGCCGACCCACTCGAGGCTCGGAAAGAACGTGAAATAGTCCCAGCCACTTTCGATCGAGTCTCCCCGCAGCGGCAGGAATTTCTTGAACGAGAAGGTCAGCGTGAGGATCAGGGGCACCAGCATCCAGCCCAGGAGCAGGATCACGGCCGGGGCCATCATGAGGCGGGCAGCGGATCGGGAAGCTTTGGTGGCCATGGGATGCACCTCTCCTGTTGACGGACTGTGCCGTCTTCGCCGTGTCAGAAGGTAACTGAGACAACTTGCTACCCGAAGGGCGACCAGAACGCGCCGCCCTTCGAAAGCGCTGAAGGCTTAGCGGTAGCCAGCAGCTTCCATAGCATCATTGGTCAACGCCTGCGCCTTGGCCAGTGCTTCATCCACGCTCTGCTGACCCGCATAGGCGGCCGAGAACTCCTGGCTCACCTCGGTGGCAATGCCTGCAAACTCCGGGATGGCAACAAACTGGATGCCGACGTAGGGCACCGGCTTGACCGTCGGGTTCGTCGGATCAGCCGCATTGATCGAGTCGAGGGTCATCTGAGCGAAAGGTACCTTCTGGTACTCCGGGTTCTCGTAGAGAGAGGTACGTGCACCCGGCGGTACGTTCGCCCAGCCCTCTTTCTCGGCGACCAGTTCGATATATTCTTTCGAGGTGGCCCACTCGATGAACTCCTTGGCCGCATCGGCCTTCTGAGTACCGGCGGGAATCGCCAGAGCCCATGCCCACAGCCAGTTGGAGCGTTTGTCGACGCCCTCGCTGTTCGGCGCCAGCGCGAAGCCCACGCTGTCGGCAACGGTCGAGTCGTTCGGGTTGGTCACGAAGGATGCCGCAACGGTGGCGTCGATCCACATGCCGCATTTGCCTTGCTGGAACAGCGAAAGGTTTTCGTTGAAGCCGTTGGTCGCATAGCCCTCTGGGCCATAGTCGTTCATGAGACTGACATAGAAGTCCAGCGCCTCCTTCCATTCCGGCTGATCGAACTGGGCGTTCCAGTCCTCGTCGAACCACCGTGCGCCGAACGAGTTCGCTGTCACCGTGATGAAGGCGCCGCCCTCACCCCAACCGGCCTTGCCGCGCAGGCAGATGCCGTTGATGTCGTTCTCGGGATCGTCCATCGCGGCGGCCGCCTCCCGGATGAACTGCCATGTCGGGGCCTTGGGCATTTCCAGACCGGCCTTTTCCATCAGATCTGTGCGATACATGACCATCGAACTTTCGCCATAGAAAGGCGCGGCGTAAAGCGTCCCGTCGTTACTCAGACCGGCCCGCATCGCCGGCAGCAGGTCGTCAACGTCATAGTCCGCCGAAAGATCATCCAGCGGAACCAGCCAGCCGTTGGCACCCCAGATCGGCGTTTCGTACATGCCGATTGTCATGATGTCGAAAGCACCGCCTT
>JASFFN010000378.1:0-3324 GCA_050124275.1 Roseobacter sp.
CCCGCCAGCAAGCCCACCAGCACCGCCGAGACAGACAGCATGCCGCGGGTAAAGAATTTCAGGCCAAGCGTGACCAGAATGACCACAAAGGCCATACTCCAGTTGATCAGTGATCCGTATTCAGGCTTGCCGATCGCGGGAACGCCTCCTGCCGCGTATTGAATGCCGACCTTGACGAGGGCGAGGCCGATCATGGTGACCACGAGCCCGGTCACGAGCGGGGGCAGGGCAAAGCGCAGCTTGCCGATGAAAAGCCCGAGGCTGGCGTGGAATAGCCCCCCCACGATGATGCCGCCCATCAGGACAGACATCGCCTCCACGCCTTTGCCGGCGACCAGCGGGATCATGATCGGGATGAAGGCAAAGGATGTCCCCTGAACGATCGGAAGCCGCGCCCCGACGGGGCCGACGCCAATGGACTGAAAGAGCGTGGCCACGCCGGCGAAGAACATCGACATCTGGATCATGTAGATCATCTGCGGAAAATCCGGGCTGTTCGAACCGAACCCGAAACCCGCCGCCCCGCAGACGATGATCGCGGGCGTTACGTTGGAGACAAACATCGCCAGCACATGCTGGATACCGAGCGGTACAGCCTTGGCAATCGGGGGCGTGTAGTTCGGATCGCGCAGTTGAGCGGGGGTTCCGATGGAGGTATCTGCCATGAAGTGTGCTCCTTGATGCTGTTTCGGTGGCCTGAGGGGTCAGGCCGGTTTCGGGGCCTCGATCCTGTACGGTCTGTCGAACCAGTATTCCTGCAGGTTGTCGCCTGATCCGATGCGGTCGATCACGCCGAAAAGGCCCGGGTCGGACAGTGGCGTCAGCACGCCGTGCCAGACACCGCGGAGATAGTTCACACCCTGCCCGGGACGCGTGAGAAAGACCTCCGGGCGGTCTGGCTTGCCGTTGTGATCAGCGGCAACGATCACGAGAAAGGGGTTCTGGGTCATCGGCAGAAACGTCTGACTGCCCTGGGGGTGGCGTTCGACCATATCGAGCAGGATCGGGAAACGCCGGGCTTGCGCATTGAAGATGCTGATCCCCGCGCGGCCGTCATGAAAATCAAGCCGTGCGCGATCGTGAAAACGCCCGCACATTCCCTGATTGATGATCTTGTCCGGCGCACCCGAGGCATCGAGAATATCCCCGAAGGCTGCAAAAGCCTCCGCTGTCAGCGGTATGGGGCGCAGCACCTCGCTCATGCGCCCAGTTTCTCGATCAGCCGCAATTCGGCGATACGTTCGACCTGACGGCAGGCCTCGTCGAATTCCGCGTCTTCGGTGTTGTCTATTCGCGTCTCAAAGGTTGCCAGGATCGAAGCCTTGGTGTGGTCGCGCACCGCGATGATGAAGGGGAAACCGAATTTCGCGGTATAAGCGGCATTCAACTGCGTGAAGGCCGCCCGCTCGTCGTCGGTCAGATGGTTCAGACCTGCCGATGCTTGCTCGGCTGTTGAGTCTGCGGTCAGTCTTTTGGCGGCCGCCAGCTTGCCTGCGAGGTCCGGATGCGCCGTGAGAACGTCGAGGCGCTTTTCCCGTGGTGCTGCCCGAAAAACACGCACAAGCGCCTGATGCATGCCGCGCGCTGTGTCATGCGTCGGCCCCAGTTCCAGTGCATGGGCTTCTTCAGCGATCCAGGGGCTGTGTTCAAAAATGCCGCCGAACTCGGCAACGAATGTTTCCTTGTCCATCAGGGAAGGCCGAGGGAAACGCCGGGGGGGATGCGTTGCCTTCCAATGTTCGGCAATCGCCAGTCGCGTCGCGAACCACACACCGTCATGCGCCTTGAAATGGGCCAGCGCGCGTTGCAGCGCCGCCGCGCGCCCCGGTCGCCCCGCGAGACGGCAGTGCAGGCCGATCGACATCATTCTCGGCGTGCCAGCCATCCCTTCGGCATAGAGCATGTCGAAGGTGTCCTTGAGGTAGGTTTCGAACTGATCGCCGCTGGTGAAGCCTGCGTGAATGGCAAAACGCATATCGTTGCAGTCCAGCGTATAGGGCACGATCAACTGGTCGATGTCTCCGAACGTCAGCCAGTAGGGCAGATCGTCCGCATAGCTGTCCGCGACATAGGCGAACTGTCCCGTCTCCGCGACCAGACGCACGGTATTGTTCGAACAGCGCCCCGTGTACCAGCCGCGCGGCGCGGCACCCGTGACGTCGGTGTGCAGCCGGATCGCTTCACCGATCTGAGCCCGTTCCTCGGCCTCGTCCATGTCCTTGTGTTCGATCCACTTCAGGCCATGGCTTGCGATTTCCCAGCCGGCGCTCTGCATCGCTGCGACCTGCTCGGGCGCACGCGCCAGCGCCGTGGCGACGCCGTACACCGTGACCGGCAGATCCTGAAGCATGCGGTGCAAGCGCCAGAAGCCGGCACGCGCCCCGTATTCGTAAAGGGACTCCATGTTCCAGTGGCGCTGTCCGGGCCACGGCTGCGCCCCGGTAATCTCGGACAGAAACGCTTCGGAGGCTGCATCGCCGTGCAGGATGTTGTTCTCGCCCCCTTCCTCGTAGTTCAGGACGATCTGGATCGCGATTCTGGCCTCACCGGGCCAGTTCGCTTGCGGCGGTGTGGCGCCGTATCCGGTCATATCGCGGGGATATCGCTTCACTCTCGAGTGCCCTCTTTGGTTGGTCTCATCAATAATCCAAAAGATGCGGTGTGTTTTTCAAAAAATATGCGAAAGAGCCTTTTGCGCCTTGCTCTTTGCGGCACGAGCCGTCTTCTGCTTATAAATTTGGCAACCAAGAAGGCGCGTTGCTTATGTCCGGCTATTTGACCACTCATGTTCTCGATACCGCCCGAGGATGCCCGGCGGCGGGGCTTCGGATTGACCTCTTTCGCATTGACGGTGTCACCCGCCATCATCTCAAATCCTTGGTGACGAACCTCGACGGTCGCACCGACGAACAGATATTGCCGGAAGCGCAATTTGAAACGGGAACTTATGAGCTGGTGTTTCACGCTGGCGAATACCTGGACGCGATCGGAATACCTGAAGAAACCCCCCGGTTTCTGGATGTGATCCCGATCCGCTTCGGTATGTCTGAGGCCTCGCACTATCATGTGCCTTTGCTGCTGTCGCCTTTCGGATATTCAACCTATCGCGGCAGCTGACGCGGCCTGATTTGCGCGGACCGTCGCGCCGATCCTGTCGATGACGAACTCCATGAACAGCCGCGCCTTAGGGTCCTGCCTTTTTCTGTGGGTGAAAAGGCAGGCCATCTGCACCGGCACCGGCGGCGTTTCGGATGCGACTATACGCAAGCGGTCCGCCCGCAAGTGTTCAGCCACTTCGAACATCGGCTTCAAAACGATGCCCTG
>JASFFN010000379.1:0-3322 GCA_050124275.1 Roseobacter sp.
GCGAAATCGCAACGGGGCGCCGGGTGGTGTCTGGGGGCCGCACGATTGGCCGCGCCGCTCATCGTGCCCGCAAAAGTGACGATGACACCCGAAAGACCAACGGTTCTGATACAGGGAAAATCACTCATGGCTTCTTATGGTTTATCGCCCGTTCGCAGCGCGCGTCTGTTCCGTTCATGCCTGATGCTGACGGATAGGTTTTCGCAATGCCGTGGCGGCTACGAGGTGGTGGCAGTTCGCAAATTTGCGTCCGCGCCTTGTGGTCAGTTCAGTGATTTTCCAGGGCAGGTTTCACGCCGCCCGCAACCAGCCGTCGTCGAACAGATACCGGCTGACCCCCGCCAGGCGCAACAGACGCGTCAACTCGGCTTCGAAAGCCTTTTGCCGCCCATTGCCCCATCGCACGCCGTGTTCCGGCCAGACTGCTCTGATCCGCAACGCGTCACGGTCGCGGAAGGCTTTCATGTCAACGCGTGCTACGAGCCGATTGCCTTCCAGCACCGGGAAAACATAGTAGCCATATTTCCGCTTTTCTTCCGGGACGAATATTTCGATCCGGTAATCAAACCCGAAAAGCCTTTTGGTCCGTTTCCGGTCCCGCAGTACCGGGTCGAAAGGGCTGAGGACGCGCAGACGGGATGTCGGATTGTCTTTCAGAGCGCGGTCATCACCGATGCCCGGCCTCGCGTAACAGCTGCGGATGCGGCCGTCGCTGCATGTGATGTCAACCGGCTGTAGCCGACCCGCCGCCAGTTCACGCGCACACCATGCTTTCGCCTCGGCGAGCGTCACATGATCCCAGAACGCCGCCAGTTCCGCGGGAGTCGCGAACCCGAGGCGGTCCAGCGCCCCGGCGCAACACCAGTCGATGGTGCGTAGGGTGTGCTCGTGACCTGTTGCTGCGGCGCAGAGCGCCTCGTCGATGACACGTTCGGTCAGATCATAGCGTTTGCGAAACCCGTCACGGCCCACGACGCACAGAGCGCCGCTGCGCCATAAATACTCCAGCGCCGTTTTTGAAGGATGCCAATCCCACCACCCGCCGGAACCGCGCTTTTCACCGGCGCCGACGTCGGACGCAGACAGGGGGCCGTTTTCCCGGATTTGATTCAGCACAGTGCGAAACCGTTGCTCGAATCCATCCCGCCGCCAGTTGCGCCATTGTTTCCGCAGCTTTTCCGCATCGCGTTGGCGGCGCAACTGCCACCACGGATAATAGGCCATCGGCACGACCGCTGCGTCATGTGTCCAGTGTTCGAAAAGCGCGCGATCTTTTTCATAGAGCGCTTTCAGCGCCTTCGGGCGGTACCGCGTGCGCCGAGCAAAAAGGATCAGATCATGTGCCCGCGCAACGGTGTTGATGCTGTCGAGCTGCACGAAACCCAAACGCTCGATTATGTCGAGAAGGGCAGCGCCCCGCGCCTCGCCAGTCGGTGCTTCAGACAAAGCATGGCGCGCCAGAAAAAGGTTTCTGGCTTCCGTGTTGCTCACGACGTGCGTGTTCATTCTCAGCCACGGCGGCGGAGAGTATCGCCGTAACTGATCTTCGGGGCCATCGTTATGTGTTGTGGCTCGGTCGGCTCGGCACCTTCGGGCAGCGCACTGCGCTCCAGAATGATCTTTGCAGCCGCGGCGCCTATTTCCGCCCGACAGGCATCCATGGTCGCCAGCCGGCGCGGCAGGCCCTCCAGCAGCTCCACCCCGTTGAACCCCGCCAGACCGATTTTCCCGGGGATGTCGATGCCCTGATCCATCAGCCAGAGCATCCCGCCTGCACCGATCATGTCATTAGAATAGTACAGAAAATCGAGATCGGGCGAACGCTCCAGCATCATCTGGGTCATTTCACGCCCTTTGGCGAGTGCCGAGCCGCCCTTGTAAAACTCACGGTCCTCGATTTCGATTCCCGCTTTCGTCAATCCTTCGGTGAAACCCTCGAAGCGTTTGCGCGCCCTATGGTCCAGCGGCATTTTCGTGCCCAGAAAACCGATGCGGCTGAAACCCTGTTTCAGGATGGCTTCCGCCATCTTTCGGCCTGCGCGCCGGTGCGAAATACCCACCATTGCATCCACCGGCGTGCCGTCGGTGTCCATGATCTCCACCACCGGGATACCCGAGTTCTTCAGCATCGCACGCGTGGCGTCCGAGTGCTCGAGCCCTGCGATGATCACTCCTGTCGGCCGCCAGGACAGCATCTCGTAGAGCACCCGCTCTTCCTTTTCAGGCAGGTAATCAGTGACGCCGACCACCGGTTGCAGCGGTGTATCGTCCAGCGTTTTGTTGATGCCTGTAAGGACTTCCGGAAAAACCATGTTCGACAGCGACGGAATGATGACAGCCACGAGGTTGACCCGCTGCGAGGCCAGTGACCCCGCGATCTGGTTCGGCACGTACCCAAGGGATTTCGCCGCCTCGAGCACTTTTTCGCGCGTTGCGGCAGAAACGTCACCGCGGTTGCGCAGGACACGACTGACGGTCATTTCGGAGACCCCGCAGGCTTCCGAGACATCGCGAAGGGTCAAAGGGCGATTTTTTAGTCTGGACACGCAAAAATCCTGATCTTTTCAATAATGTTAGCGCACGACAGTCCACCCTATCAAGCGCTCATCGCAGAAACCGGGATAAAGCGATGACACCGGTGCTTTGCTGAGCTACTAATGCGGGCGCGGTCCCGTGGCTCAACAGGATAGAGCAGCCCCCTCCTAAGGGGCAGGTTGCAGGTTCGAATCCTGCCGGGATCGCCATAAAATATATATTTTTCAGATATTTGAGCAAATAGATTTTATCGATAAATGTCATCGCAAGACTTCGGGCAGCACTTGGGCAGCACGTGGCAAGCTTTTTTGACATCAGCGTGGTCGGGCCCTTACCGGCTTCTTCGCAAGCCAAAACGTCATCGCTCTTATGATACTCCTTGCCGCATTGCATCCGATAGGCAAGTCCGGAAATTCCGCAAGCCGGTCATAGCTGAGTTTCTCGCCAACGACCGCTGACGCGTGAAGTGGTCATCGGCGGCAGAAAGTTCGACTTTCCGGTGCCGAACGACCGCTCTGAGGCGCTTCGCCGTTATCTCACAAAAAGACTCGGATGACGGCCCTGAGCCGAGGCTGTGTGGAAACGCGCATAATTTCTCTTTGCCAAGGGTTTTCGGCTGGCTTCTTCGGAAAGCCTCAATTTATGGGCGACATTGGCGCCCTGAAGACCGGAGGGGCGCGGAGATCGGAGTTTTGTGTGCTTATTGGCGGGTAATTTTAGCCAGCGCCCCTCATCAGGCCGGAATGGCGGCCAGAAGTCCACGTACTCCAATCAGGGCGATCATGCG
>JASFFN010000380.1:0-3320 GCA_050124275.1 Roseobacter sp.
ACCGCGCGGCACGACCGGATAGAAGAAGCCCGACACGAAGACACCTTCCTCGAAAAGCGCGGCCGCCATGTCCTGGGCCAGTTGCGCCTCTTTGAGCATCACGGGAACGATCGGGTGGCTCCCCGGTAGCAGATCGAAGCCAAGTGCCGCCAGACCCTCTCGCCAATAGATCGTGTTCTGCATGAGTGCTGCGCGCAGATCGTCTCCCGCCTCGACAATGTCCAGCGCCTTCAGTCCGGCCGCGACGACGGATGGCGGCAACGAATTGGAGAACAGATACGGACGCGCCTGCTGGCGCAGCAGGTCGACGACCGGTTGCGGGCCCGCGATATAGCCGCCGATCGCGCCGCCCAGTGCCTTGCCCAAGGTTCCGGTCAGAATGTCGACGCTGACACCTGCGTGCGCCGGTGTGCCCCGTCCTTGCGGGCCCAGGAATCCGGTTGCGTGGCAATCGTCGACCGTGACAATCGCGTCATACTTTAATGCGAGCTTCTTGATCTCAGGCAGGTTGGCCAGATAGCCGTCCATGCTGAAAACGCCGTCCGTGGCAATCATGATGTAGCGCGCGCCGTCGTTCCGGGCGCTTTGCAGCTGGCGTTCGAGATCTGCCATGTCGGAATTGGCGTAGCGGTACCGTCTCGCCTTGCAGAGCCGGATTCCATCGATGATCGACGCATGATTGAGCGCGTCCGAGACGACAGCATCCTCCGGCCCCAAAAGTGGCTCGAAAAGCCCGCCATTGGCATCGAAACACGCCGCGAAGAGGATCGAATCGTCCATCCCCAGAAATCCGGCGATCCGCTTTTCGAGTTGGCGGTGCAAATCCTGCGTTCCGCAGATGAAACGGACCGAAGCCATGCCAAAGCCCCGCGTCCCCATGGCATCCCGCGCGGCGGCAATCAGCTCCGGGTGATCGGCAAGTCCCAGATAGTTGTTTGCGCAAAGATTGATGACGGGCTTTCTGCCGACCGCAATATTGACTGACTGCGGCGACGTGATCTCTCGTTCCTTCTTCATCATGCCGTCAGCCGCGATCTGGTCGAGCTTCGCGGTGATGTGCGACAGGTATGACTGTGCCATGGCAAAGGCCCCCTTGCACTATCGTTTAGCATGCGAGGCGATATATCGGAACCTCTTTATGCCTCTATACTGGAATTTTTCCACTATCACGGATTCATTTCATTTGAACCACCAGAAAGGCGCGCGCCGCGCCAATCGCGGAAATGCTATGCGGCACGTCTGCGTTGTAGCGTGCGGTATCGCCTGCCTGCAGGCGGGTCTTGTCGTCTCCGCTCGTTACATCGACCACGCCCTCGATCACAGTCAGATGCTCACGTGCTCCGCGGCCGTGCGGCTTGCTCACAAGGGCCCCGTCGAGCGCAAAGATCAGTTCATAGACTTCCTGCTTACCCGCCTCTTCGGGCGGCGAAAGAATACGGATACGAATATTTTCGCCGATATTGTCAATTGTCGGCACGTCACGCGCGCGGAGTACGTCGATAGGCTGGCCGGTCCCGGCAGCATCGAGCAGGCCGGCAAAATCAATCTGCAACGCCCTTGTGAGGTTCCACAACGTTGAAATCGTTGGGCTGCTTTCGCCGCGCTCGATCTGGCTGACCATCGACCGGGAGACGCCGGAAAGCCGCGCGACCGCATCCAACGATAAACCCTGGGCCTGCCGCGCATCCTTCAAACGCCTTGGCAAATGAGCAAGTATCGTATCGGAACCATCCGCCATAACGGAATAGATACCGGTATAACAGAGACTGTCAATATGAAGCGGGATGTGACGGCAAGTCGCTGCTGACAAGAAGTGCGCCGCAGATCATACTGCCTGCCAGCATGGAACCGGAGGACATCATGACACAAGACATCGTAATTCTGGATGGCGCGCGCACGGCAATCGGCACATTCGGTGGCGCGTTCGCAGCCACGCCGCCAATCGACCTCGCCACTGCCGCCAGCAAAGCGGCGCTGACCCGTTCCGGTGTCGAAGGCGGTCAGATCGGTCACGTCGCCTTCGGCCACGTCATCAATACCGAACCGCGCGATATGTACCTCAGCCGCGTCGCGGCAATGCAGGCGGGCGTGCCGGACACCGTGCCCGCCATGAATGTCAATCGTCTGTGCGGGTCGGGCGCGCAGGCGATCGTATCGGTCATTCAGTCGCTGATGCTTGGCGACGCCGAATTCGGGCTTGCAGGCGGTGCCGAGAACATGACGCGCTCACCCTTCATCATTCCGCAGCAGCGTTGGGGCGCAAAGATGGGCGACGTGAAATCGCTCGACATGATGGTCGGCGCATTGAGCTGCCCCTTCGGAACAGGTCACATGGGCGTCACGGCGGAAAATGTGGCCAAGGAACACGATATCAGCCGTTCCGCCCAGGATGAATTCGCGCTGCAGAGCCAGCAACGCGCTGCAGCGGCCATCGCGGCAGGGCATTTCAAGAGCCAGATCACACCCGTCGAAATCAAGGTCAAACGGGACACCTTGAATTTCGAACAGGACGAGCATCCCAAAGCAACCACAATGGAAGCACTCGGCGGGCTGCGCGCCGTATTTCAGAAGGACGGATCGGTTACCGCGGGAAATGCCAGCGGCATCAACGATGGTGCGGGAGCAATCGTGCTCGCGACGGCGAGCGCGGCGGAGAAGGCAGGCCTGACGCCGAAAGCGCGTAT
The DNA here is from genome assembly GCA_050124275.1 of Roseobacter sp. Lineage (GTDB taxonomy): Bacteria > Pseudomonadota > Alphaproteobacteria > Rhodobacterales > Rhodobacteraceae > Roseobacter. The sequence goes on from JASFFN010000380.1 coordinate 2,685, forward strand.
TCTGGGGTACGCCCATGCTGGCGTGCGTCCCGAGGTGATGGGCATCGGGCCCGTTCCCGCCGTGCAGAACCTGATGGCGCGCACGGGCCTGTCGATCGAGGATTTCGACGTTATCGAAAGCAACGAGGCTTTTGCCGCGCAGGCGCTGGCAGTCAGCAAGGAACTGGGTTTTGACAACGCCAAGGTCAATCCCAACGGCGGCGCGATCGCGCTCGGTCACCCGGTTGGCGCCACTGGAGCAATTATCACCATCAAGGCGCTGTACGAACTGGAGCGCATCGGCGGAAAGAAGGCGCTCATCACCATGTGCATCGGGGGCGGTCAGGGAATCGCCATCGCCTTCGAACGCCTGTGATCGTAGCCGCGCGCACGCTGCTTATCGTTCAGTTCCTCGTCGAACCGTCAGCGACAGCCTGAGACGTCAGAAAAAGACGAGGTTGATAAGGCTGAGGGTCAGCGCACCAGTGACACCGACGGCGACTCCAAACGTGGCGCCGCCGACGGCCCACCGGGCAAGCCCGGTGTCCTTGCGTTGGGGTTCGGGGTTGGCCTGACGGATAAGCACGTCTTCGACAAGCGCCGGCAGGCGCGGGCCGAAGCGCGCCATGACCCGTGCAGTTTTGGCCAGATCGGTCA
>JASFFN010000381.1:0-3311 GCA_050124275.1 Roseobacter sp.
GGAACATTTTTGATTTCCTGATCGTGGGCGCGGCGCTGGTGCCCGGGTCGCAGACCATGTCCGTACTGCGCGCACTGCGAATCCTGCGGGTATTGCGGGTCATTTCCGTGGCCCCGAGCCTGCGCCGCGTGGTCGAAGGCTTTGTCACCGCCCTGCCGGGCATGGGCAGCGTTTTCCTGTTGATGGCAATCATCTTCTACATCGGCGCCGTCATGGCCACGAAACTCTTCGCAACAAGCTTCCCTCAGTGGTTCGGGTCGCTGCCGCAAAGCGCCTACACCCTGTTCCAGATCATGACGCTCGAGAGCTGGTCGATGGGCATCGTCCGCCCGGTGATGGAGGTATATCCCTTTGCCTGGGCGTTCTTTGTTCCCTTCATAATGGTCACGACCTTTGCGGTGGTGAACCTGCTGGTCGGCCTGATCGTGAACTCGATGCAGGATGCGCACCACCAGGAAGAGGGGGCGCAAACCGACGCCTACCGCGATGAGGTCCTGACGCGTCTGATCGCGATCGAGCGGAAACTGGAAGAAAAGCCACCGTCCTGACGGTTTTGTGAGCTTGTTTAATACTCTGTTCGTGGTATTTTCGCTAGAAAAGAGCAGACGAATTCAACGTGGATACAGGACAGTTCCTAAGATGCATCGCAGAAATGTATTGATGGGCAGCGCCGCACTGATGTCGCTTGGTGCCTGCGCCTCTTCGAAGTTCAGACGATACGACGGGCCTGAAGTCACCTTTGTGGTCGTCAACAAGGGCGACCGCCGCATGTATCTTTTCAACGAGCAAAAGGTATTGAGCGGATACGACATACAGCTTGGGTTCGACCCCGTGGGACACAAGCAGTTCGAGGGCGACGGAAGGACACCCGAAGGGTTGTATCGAATAGACCGCCGCAACCCAAACAGCGAATTTCACCTGTCCCTCGGAATCTCATATCCGAACGTGAAGGACTATGCGATTGCCAAGGCACAGGGGAAGTCGGCAGGCGGCGACATTTTCATCCACGGTCAGAAGTCGCCCTTCAAAACAGAGGACGGGGATTGGACCTGGGGCTGCATCGCGGTCACCAATGACGAGATCGAGGAGATCTACGCCATGGTGAAGAACGATACGCTCATCAAGATCAATGCCTGAGACTTAGCTGCTCGCATTTCCGCGTGGCGATGAGGAATCACCCATGATCATTGTCCACCAGATCTTGCCACTGTTTTCCTGAAACCAGGAAAATCCAAGACTGTCGGCATCCGGCGACAGGATTATCCGGCGCGTGTCCGGCTGACTCATCCAGGCCCCCAGCGTTTCAAGTTCGCTTTCGTAGGTTTCGGAGATGTTCTCGCCCACAAGCGCTCCGGTGAAACCGACACGCGCCACGCGATCAATCGGGGATGAGCCGTCGGAGCCGAAGTGCCACGGACGGTTCTGAACCGACATGTCGCGCGAATGTGTTGCCGCCGCAGCATTCAGCTGCGCGTTCAGTGCCACCTGCTGAACGCCATTTGCGCTCCGTAGCGCATTGACCGCATCCAACATACGGAACTGGATATTGTCGGCATCACGCGCCCTGATTCGATAAAGCTGTGGCAAAGGCAGCCCGTCCGCGCCGAGACGGTTGCCGGATGGCGCAGGCGCGCAGGCCGAAAGGCTGACCAGAGCCGCCAAAAGAATCGAAAAAAGGTGTTTCATGTCGATCTCCAACCACTTGTCCTGCCACATATCGTGCAACGGGTGGTATTTCAAACGCACTTGGCGTCAGGTCACTCGGATGACATCTGTTTGATTTGCGACTGCGGCTTTCTCGCACTAAAGTATCGCCTGTTATCGAAGTCTAGGCCGTGGAGGCAAATGATGTCTGGAAATGGAATTTTCAAACCGGGGCGGCGCGCCTTCTTGGCGGGTGGCGCGGCAATGCTGGCAACGCCTGCGCTTGCGCAGAGCCTTGGTTCGGTAAATTCATCGTCTACAACTGTCGGAGAGCGGGACCTGACCGAGAAGGTGCGCCGGAATATTTCCAGTTTCCGCCGGTTGGAGTGGCAACCCTATTTTTCGAACCTGCGCAACGGCGCCATCCTCGTCGATGTCGACAGCCGCGCGCTGCATTACTGGAATGAAGATGGCGTGACCTACAGGCTGTACCCCTCCAGTGTGCCGCTGACCGAGGAACTGACGCGCCGGGGTCGCACGCAGGTCGTACTGAAGGACCCGGAGCCGGATTGGCGGCCAACACCGTCCATGCTGAAGCGCAACCCGGACTGGCCGGATTACATCCCCCCGGGGCCGGACAATCCCCTTGGCACGCGCTCTTTGCACCTGAGCTGGACCTATTACCGGATCCACGGGACGCATGACACGCGCAAGATCGGGCGTCAGTCTTCTAACGGATGCATCGGCCTTTACAACGAACACATCGAAGAACTTTACGATATGGCAAAGGTCGGCACGCAAGTGTTGCTTATTTGACGACATCAGCACCGTTTGCGCCGCCAGGTTCGGAATCTGGTTTGCATTAATTTTCGTATGATGCTTAACATCCGAACACGAGGTAAGTCTTGGGCGCGTGCTATCGCATTGCGAAGCATGCCTTTTCTGGAGGTTATGATATGAAAAAACTCGTTCTCGCCGCTGCATTGGCAGCAGCCGCATCATCAGTATCTGCCGGTTCGCTGGAAGAGCCAGTAGTGGAAGCACCAGTTGTTGTTGAAGAAACACAATCTTCTTCAGCCGGGATCATCATTCCGCTGATCCTGTTGGCGGTGGTTGCTGCGGCGCTGATTGCCTAATCGCAAAAGCGACACTTTTAAGGGCGGTGTAGAGATACACCGCCTTTTTTATTTCTATTTCGGGATGGCCGACGCTTTCGGTCCTAGCCGATCCAGCCCTTCAGGTTGTCCTCGATGACGTTGCACAGAGCCCTGATGTGCGCGTCGTCGTCGTTGAGGCAGGGAATGTAGGTGAACTGCTCGCCGCCCGCCTCTTCAAAGCTCTCTTTTATCTCTTCGTTGATTTCTTCAAGCGTCTCGATGCAATCCGCCGAAAACGCCGGCGCGCAGACGGCGATGTTCTTTTTCCCCGACTCGGCAAGACGAGCCACTTCTTCGACGGTATAGGGCTGAAGCCATTCTTCCGGACCGAACTTCGACTGGAAGGTCGTTGTGATTTCGGTATCTTTCCAGCCGAGCCGCTCTTTGAGCAACCGGGTCGTTTTCTGGCATTGGCAATGATAGGGGTCGCCCTCCATCAGGTACCGGATCGGTACGCCGTGGTACGAGCAGACCAGTATGTCGGGTTTCTTGTCGAGCTTTGCGTAAGCG
>JASFFN010000382.1:0-3310 GCA_050124275.1 Roseobacter sp.
CGTCCGGCGTGCGACCGAAAGGATCGGCTTCTTCTTCAGTCCTGTTGAACCCCAACAGTCGCGTTTTCACGCGGCCGGCCCGACGCCCGGCACGCCCCGCCGCAGGTGCCGGAACCGCGCTCAAGGCCACTGCGGCAGATTGATCCGCCCTCGCATGGTCGGCATCACCCCGCGTCAAAGTCACATTGACCTCCGTTGCCGGCTCCAGTTGTTCAATCGAAAAGGCTTTTCCGTCTGCCTCCACAGCAACCGGTCTCTTCGCCATGTCATCTTCCAGATCGAGCTCGCGCGCATCTTCCTGTGGCTCTGCCACGACCGCACCGGCGGTATTTGCATAGAAGTCATCGACGTCGTTATCGGTGATCGTCTTTTCACCCCCGGATGTTGCAACCGGACTAGCCGCCAGCGCCCGGTCGAGACAAGCGGCGATTTCTTCATCGCTCTGAACGGCCGCGCCAACATCCGTTTCATTGGCCGCGTATGCGTCTTCTTCCAATGGTTCTTCTTCCGTGTCCGCGCCCTGCGAGGCGCGGTCGTGCAACTTAAACTCATCGGGCAAGACATCTGCGACCGTCTTAAGCGGCTCGACCTCCCCGGACTCGGAATTCTCGTCATCTTCCGGAGACGGATCAACCGACGCGTCATCGCCAGCAACACATTCGAAAGGCTCTAGGCTCAGCAGGTCATTCTGAGCCTCCATTTCCAGAAAGGCAGCACGCAACTCATCCTCATCAAGGGCCTCGTCTGCGCCGGCAGGACGGGACTGATTCTGGAATACTTTTCTGAAGAGTGTCATTCGTTTACCTTTCCTCTGTGATGTCGCCTGCTTGACGCGCGCGAAGCCGGCAGTCGGATTTGCACTGCGGCGGTTCCATATGTTTTTTGCCCCGCCTAGCCATCTATCCCTCGTATAATGGAAACCGTTTTGGCAGAGTATTCGCGAAAGCTCGCAAGCTCCCCACTCAGGGCCACCAGCGGCTGGATCGTCGCGGCGTGAACCTCTTCGTACTGAAAGAGAAGATGCGCATAGAAAAAATAGGCGCAGAACACCACAGGGACCGTCGCAAACCGGCTCATACGATTTGGACACGGCAATCTGGAGGTGGCCAGCTCCTTGCGTTTGGCAGCCTCAAGGGCCCTCGACGTGACACGCACGTATGGACTGGGTCTTACCTCGGAAGATACCGGCACGGTCTCCGGCGCGACACAGGGTGTTGCTTCCTCGATCTCGCCGCATACCGGTCGCGCATTTTCGGAAACTCTTGTTACACCTTCGGCATCCGACGTGCCGCATTGCACGTTCTCAACCGACGGCGACGCCTTTTTCAATGACTGTGCAAGGGGCCTGTGTCCGCCGGTTTCTTTCCGCTCGGGCACCTGGTGCACCTCGGCATTGGCCGACTTTATGAGGTTCATCACCGTCACGTCGATCGACTTGTCTTTCTGCGCCTTTGCCCGCGCCAGTTCCAGACGCTTGGAGTGATCGATTGCAAGCGTCCATTCTTCCGCGGATTGCATACGTTTCGAAGGGGCAATGTTCAGCGCCTTGTCGATCGCTTCGAGAAACGCGGCGTCATACTGGGGAAACCGCCCTGTCAGCCGTTGGTAGGGGTCCGGCTGGTTGGCGGCCAGAGCGGCTACGCGCACCTGGCTGTTTGGGGGCGCCTCTCCGGTGATGAGGTGCGACAAGGTTGCCGCGAGCGCGTAAAGATCGCTGCACGGTTGTTGCTGGCTGCCAGCGATGTAAAATTCCTGCGGCGAGTAGCCGTCCTTGACAACCAGAACCGACGACAAAATGCGACTCTTGCGGCTGGCTTCTTCCCGCGCGGCACCGAAATCAATCAGAACGGGATGTCCGGACTTGTCGACGAGAATGTTGTCCGGGGAGATATCCCGGTGAAGCAGGTCCTGACCGTGCACATGGTCGATCGCATCCAAAAGCTTGAGCGTCAGCGAGCGAACGGCTTCCGGGCTCATTTGAGGCGCGCCGCTTTCTATGATGCCCAACAGATCCTGACCGTCGATCAGGTCCAGCGCCATGTAAGCCGTTTCGTTGTCTTCGAAAACCTGATGAACGCCGACGACACTTGGATGATCCAGACGCGACAGCGCATGCGCTTCTTTTATGAATAGCCGCACGGTCGATTGGAAATCTTCGATGTAGTTGTGGGTGCGCGCGCGCACCGTCTTGTTCACGCGGTTGCAGAACGCCTCGGGGAAACACTCCTTGATGACAACCGTCCGGTTAAGGCTGTCGGTTGCGAGATAGGTAATTCCGAAGCCGCCGCTGCTAAGATAGCGCTGAATTTCGTACTGCCCGCTCAACAGTTTGCTGCCAGGCGCCAGCGCTTCTTTGCCCGCCTCTTGCATCAGTGTTTCGTCGTCGGTGTTCACGGCCTAACCACCCGTCCAGTAAGAGTCCCGGTGTCCGACCAAAGGCGATCAAGCCTGCCGGACACGCTGCGCGTTCTCTACTGAGATGGCCGTTTTGCTGTGTCGAAAAAGTGGCACCGCCGAGGAACGCCGATGCCATGAACGAAAACATCTCGTATAATTTTATAGACTTGATCGGACCAAACACCGGTCAAAAGTCACCCCGGAGACCTGACCTGCCGCGACCCGGCAGGATCGATAATCTGACTATCAGAGTGCGACCCGAGTAGCTTTCCCTTGTTTTTCAGCCTCTCGCGCAGCCACCGAAGCAACCGCCAGGTCCTGCAGTCCAACGCCGGTGCCGTCGAAAAGCGTTACTTCGGTATCGCTGGTGCGGCCGGGGTGTGTCCCGTTGATGACGTCGCCGATCGGAGTGATATCGGACTCTGAGATCAGTCCTGATCCGACTGCATGCTGCGCTTCGCCGATCGTGACAGATTGCGCGACTTCATCGGTGAACACGGTAGCCGCAGCCAGCAGCGCCGGATCGACTTCCTGCTTGCCTTTGGTATCGGTGCCCATGCAGGCGATATGCGTGCCCGGCTTGATCCAGTCCTTCATCATCAAAGGCTCGAATGCCGAGGTGATGGTAATGATGACGTCCGCCTGCGCCCCCAGTTCCTGTTGCGTGACGGTTTCAAATTCCAGTCCCAGTTCTGTCGCCACCGCACCGAGACGCGGCAGCATTTCAGGATGCGGGTTCCACGCCACGACTTTTTCGAAATCACGCTGCTCGACAGCGGCGCGCAATTGGAAGGTGGACTGATGGCCCGCACCTACCATGCCAAGCACCTTGGCATCCTTGCGCGCCAGATGGGCGATGGAAACGGATGAGGACGCGGCGGTGCGCACCGCCGTCAGGTAATTGCCGCCGACA
>JASFFN010000383.1:0-3309 GCA_050124275.1 Roseobacter sp.
CTGACCAACAGGCTTTGGGAAGGGTTGAGTGCACATGTCTATGTCTTCCTGCACCAGACCCGCCTGTCGGACGTGGTTGCCAACGAACTGGCCCCGTGTCCGGCGGTGCCCAGCCTTTTCAAGATCGTAGATGACGCCGACGCCTGAAAGGCGCCAGGCGGATCAGACAGGAAACAAGAGGAAGATGGATCGGGTCTATCTGGATCACAACGCCACAACGCCATTGCGGGGGGAGACGCGCGAGGCGATGCTCTCCGCGATGGATGTGGTCGGAAATCCGTCTTCGGTGCACGCAGAGGGGCGCGCGGCAAAGGCACTGCTGGAACGCGCCCGTGCACAGGTGGCCGGTCTTGTCGGATGCGGGCCGGGCGAGGTGGTTTTCACCAGCGGGGCGACAGAGGCCGCGCGCGTGTTGTCGGGGCTGCCCTGCAGGCATGCGATATGGGTGGATCCAACAGCACACGACGCGCTGCTGACCCACACGCACGGGCCTGACGACGCAGACAGCCAAACGCTTGCCATGGGCCTTGCGAACTCGGAAACCGGTGTCATCAGCTCTCTCCCCGCTCAGGAGGCCGGCAAGTGGGTTTACGGGGCGCGGGGTGCCGACTGGCTTTTGCTTGACATAACCCAAGCCGCGGGCCGCATGGCTTTCGACTTCAAGGCGTGTGGTGCGGATTTCGCCGTTCTCTCGGCACATAAACTCGGCGGACCCAAGGGGGTTGGCGCGCTGATCGTGCGCGAGGGTCTCGACATCACATCCCTGTCGCCCGGCGGCGGACAGGAAATGGGTCGTCGCTCCGGCACCGAAAACCTCGTGGGGATTGCCGGATTCGGGGCTGCGGCAGAGGCGGCTCGCGCGGATATCGCTGCAGGCCGCTGGGAGCAGGTCAAAGAACTTAGAAAGATTCTAGAAAACGCACTTGCAGCCGAAGCAAAGACAACTATTTTTGTCGGGAAAGACGCAGATCGCCTGCCGAACACCAGTTGCTTCGCCACGCCGGGATGGAAAGGCGAGGCGCAGGTGATCCAGATGGATCTGGCCGGCTTTGCCATCAGCGCGGGCTCCGCATGCTCGAGCGGCAAGGTCAAGGCCAGCACGGTGCTGCGGGCGATGGGCTACGACGACGAAACCGCAAGCTGCGCCGTGCGCGTGTCCTTGGGGCTGGAAACAACAGAAGACGAGGTCATGCGGTTTGCGCAAACCTGGTTGGCGAAAGAAGCGAAATTCCGTGCCCGAGCGGCATGACACTTGGAGGATACGATGACAGCACTTGACCAGCCCGTTGCCGCCGATATGCAGGTGAAAGAAGGTGTCGATCAGGAAACCGTCGATGCGGTCCGCGAAGTGGGCGGAAAGTACAAGTATGGTTGGTCCACCGACATCGAGATGGACTACGCGCCAAAGGGTCTGAACCCTGACATTGTTCGGCTGATCTCGCATAAGAATGAAGAGCCGGAGTGGATGACCGAATGGCGTCTGGCGGCTTACGAGCGCTGGCTTCAGAAAGAAGAGCCGACATGGGCGATGGTCGACTACCCCGAAATCGACTTCCAGGACCAGTATTATTACGCGCGCCCGAAATCGATGGAGGTGAAGCCGAAATCGCTGGACGAGGTCGACCCAAAGCTGCTGGCTACCTATGACAAGCTGGGCATTCCGCTGAAAGAGCAGATGATCCTCGCCGGTGTCGAAGGCGCGGAAGAGCTGACCGATGCGCCCCGCAAGGTTGCCGTGGATGCGGTGTTCGACTCCGTCTCCGTCGGAACCACCTTTCAGGAAGAGTTGAAGAAAGCGGGCGTGATCTTCTGCTCGATCTCCGAGGCCATCAAGGAACACCCCGAATTGGTCAAAAAATATCTCGGGTCGGTCGTGCCGGTCTCCGACAATTACTACGCGACGCTGAATTCGGCGGTGTTTTCGGACGGTTCTTTCGTCTACGTGCCGCCCGGCGTGCGCTGCCCGATGGAGCTGTCGACGTATTTCCGCATCAACGCCGAGAATACCGGCCAGTTCGAACGCACGCTCATCATCGCCGACAAGGGGTCTTATGTCTCCTATCTCGAAGGCTGCACGGCGCCGCAGCGCGACATCGCGCAGCTGCATGCCGCCGTCGTCGAGATCATCGTCGAGGAAGATGCCGAGGTGAAATACTCCACCGTGCAGAACTGGTATCCCGGCGACGAGAACGGCAAGGGCGGCATCTACAACTTCGTGACCAAGCGCGCCGACTGCCGGGGCGACCGGGCCAAGGTGATGTGGACGCAGGTGGAAACGGGCTCTGCCGTAACGTGGAAGTACCCCTCCTGCATTCTGCGCGGCGACGACAGCCAGGGTGAGTTCTACTCTATCGCGATCACGAACAACATGCAGCAGGCCGACACCGGCACCAAGATGATCCACCTGGGCAAGAACACCAAGTCACGTATCGTCTCCAAGGGCATCTCGGCGGGCAAGGCGCAGAACACCTATCGCGGGCTGGTCTCGATGCACCCTAAGGCCAAGAACTCGCGTAACTACACGCAATGCGACAGCCTGCTCATCGGCGACAAATGCGGCGCGCATACGGTGCCTTACATCGAGGTCAGGAACAACTCGAGCCGTGTGGAACATGAGGCGACCACCTCCAAGGTGGACGACGACCAGCTCTTCTACTGCCGCTCGCGCGGGATGGACGAGGAAGAGGCGGTGGCGCTGGTGGTCAACGGCTTCTGCAAGGACGTGCTGCAGGCGCTGCCGATGGAGTTCGCCATGGAAGCGCAGCAGTTGGTGGCGATCTCGCTGGAGGGGTCGGTTGGCTAACCCGACGAAACTGGAAGCGGCCTATGATCGTTTCGACGCCTGGTGGTGTCGCTTGCCGATTGTGCGCGCTAGCGGTCGCCTGCAGGCGTTTCCGTTTATTCATGTGTTTGTCGTGCTCTACGCAGTTTCGGGCATTTTGATTGGAAAGACTGTGGAATGGGTTGCCGCCGATTGGGAAAGAGGCGCGCAGACAGCGCTTTTTGCGATCTCGTGGATGATGTTCGCATTTGTTGGGTTGATTACGCTCATGGTGCGGTCGGCGATCCGGGATGCGAAAAGGATAGATGACGCGCGCAAGTCCGGGAGCGACCGGGAATGATCCTCACCACCACCCAGTCCATCGAAGGGCGCAAAATCACCGCCTACAAGGGCATCGTCGTGGGCGAGGCGATCATGGGCGCGAATATCGTGCGGGATTTCTTTGCCTCCGTGACGGACGTGGTCGGCGGACGCTCCGGCGCTTATGAACAAAAGCTGAAAGACGCTCGCGACGAGGCGATGGCGGA